>JAJTBC010000164.1 GCA_021287085.1 Bacillota bacterium
CGCTTCCAAGGAGAAGCAGCAAGGGCTTCTGCTGGCCTTGATCCTGGTGTTCCTGGCGGGCATGGGGGCGTCGCTGACGCCCTGTGTGTTCCCGATGATTCCCATCACCATGGCCATCATCGGCGCCAAGGGCGGCGGCAAGGCCAAGGGCTTCGCGCTTTCCCTCATGCTGGTGCTGGGCATGGCCGTGACCTACACGACCTTGGGCGTGATCGCTGCCAAGAGCGGGGCAGCCTTCGGCGCGGCGGCCCAGAAGCCGGGCTTCCTGATCCCCATGGCCATCCTGTTCGTGGTGTTCGCCATCAGCCTTTTCGGGGCCTTTGAAATCCAGCTTCCCCAATCCATCCAGTCCAAGCTGCAAGGCAGCGGCCCGCGCCAGGGCTTCCTGGGCGCCTTCATCATGGGCCTGGTGCTCGGCCCCCTAGCGGCCCCCTGCGTGGGCCCCGTGGTGGGTGCGGTACTGGTTTCCATCGCCCAGCAAGGCGACGTGTTCCTGGGAGGCCTGAAGCTCTTCGTCTTCTCCCTGGGCATGGGCGTGCTGTTCCTGGTGGTCGGCACCTTCAGCGCGGCCCTGCCCAAGAGCGGCGATTGGCTCACACGCTTCAAGCAGATCATGGGCTTGGTCATCCTGAGCTTCGCCGTATGGAGCCTGCGCCTCATCGTGCCGGAATGGATGCTCTACGGCATGGTCGCGGTCGTGCAGTTGGTGGGTGCGGCAGTATTCGGCGTCTTCGAACCCGCTCAAGGGCTGCTGGGCCAGATTCGTAAAGCCATCGGCGTGCTGTTCCTCGTGATGTCGATCCTGGGCTGGATCAAGATGGGCGAGAAAGCCTTCAACGTGACCCTCCTTCCCAGCGGCGGTCAGATGGTTGTGGCCGAAAACGCCCACGAAGGCTGGATGGAACAGGATCTCGAAGGAGCCTTGGCCAAGGCCAAGACCGAGCACAAGCTGGTGCTGGTGGACATCTACGCCGATTGGTGCGCCCAGTGCAAAGAGCTGGATGAAAAGACCTGGCCCGCGCCCGAGGTGGCTGCGTGGCTGAGCAAACACGCCATCGCCATCCGCATCGACACCGACAAGAAGCGCCCCGATCTGGCCAAGAAGCTGGAAATCCGAAGCTATCCCAGCGTGATCCTTCTGGATGGCGACGGCAAAGAACAACGCCGCATCCTGGGCTTCCATCCCCCGGCGGAGATGCTGGCCTGGCTGGAAGGACGGTAGGGAAAACCGACTCGCTTCCATCCAACGTTATGCCTCATCCGTTCCCTTGTTTTTCAAGAAACGGATGAGGCATTTCGCTGGAGGTTTTGAATCAGTGGCCAGGGTTCCTTCGCTTCCTCCATCCCCGCCCCGTGAATTTTCGCGGGCCTCACGGCACACTGGAGGAGGAGAGTATTCATGAGCATCAGTCGCGCCGCCGTTTTCGACATCCTCAACACCTGGGAAGTGCCGGGCGCTTCCGCCAGCCTGGTGGCCTTGAAGGCCGTGAAGGGCATGGATCTGGAAGGCGATACCGTCACCATTCGCCTGCAACTGGTGGACGCATTCAAGGATCGGGAACGGGTCATTCGCCAGGAGCTTGCCACCCGTCTCAAGGCGGTGGAAGGCGTGGCGAACGTGGTGCTGGAGCTGGGCTGGGAGGCCATGCCGGAGCCGGAGTTCCGCAACCTGCTGCCCACGGTGAAGGCAGCCGTGGTGGTGGGCAGTGGCAAGGGCGGCGTGGGCAAGAGCACAGTGGCCGCCAACCTCGCCTGTGCCGCCGCCCGCCAAGGGCTGCGCGTGGGCCTGCTGGATGCCGACATCTACGGCCCCAGCCTCGCCATGATGTTCGGCATCACCGACGGGCCGGAAGGCACGCCGGAGGGCAAGATCAAGCCTGTGGAAAAGTTCGGCCTGAAGCTCATGAGCATGGGCTTTCTCATCGACGAGGACCGCCCTGTGGTGTGGCGCGGCCCCATGCTCAACAAAGCCCTTCAGCAGTTCCTGGGCGATGTGCTGTGGGGCGACCTGGATCTGCTCTTCATCGATTTGCCCCCCGGCACGGGCGATGTGCAGATCACCCTGGTGCAGAACGCCAAGGCCGTCATCGATCAAGGCGGCGCCGTGGTGGTCAGCACGCCGCAGGATGTCGCTTTCCTCGATGCGAAAAAAGCCATCGGCCTGTTCAAGACGGTGGAAACGCCCATCCTCGGCGTCATCGAGAACATGTCGAGCTTCCTGTGCCCGCACTGCAAGGGCGAAACCCACATCTTCGGCCACGGCGGCGTGAAGGCGGCCGCTGGGCGCATGGGCCTGCCCTTTCTGGGTGAAGTGCCCATCGATCTTGAAATTCGCGCGGGCAGCGACCAAGGCATGCCCCTCGTGGTCAGTCATCCCGACAGCCCTCAGAGCAAGGTCTTCATGGAGATGGCCTCCAGCCTGAAGACACAACTGAAGCTGTAGGAAAGGCTTTCTTTCTTGTCTTCCTACAATCGGAACTGGGTCATCAGCCTGGAGAGGTCTTCGGCGACGCGGGCCAGACTTCCGGCAGTCTGGGCGATTTCCTGAGTGGTGGCGGACATCTCTTGCGTGGCGGCGGCATTCTGACCCAGCTCGCGGGTCACTTCGTCCACCCGCTTGGCCACGTCGCTGGAGGTGCGTGCCTGTTCTTCGGTGGCGGCGCCGATTTCCAGCAACATGCCCGACATGGCGCCGATGGCGTCCTGGATGCCCATCAGCAACGCCTGGGTGCCCTCTACTGCTCGATGGCCTTCATCCACCGCTTCGCGGCTTTCGGTCAAAAGCGTCTGGATTTCGATGGCGGCCTGGCGACTGTGTTCTGCCAGCTTGCGCACTTCTTCGGCCACCACGGCGAAGCCCTTGCCCTGATCGCCCGCCTTGGCCGCTTCGATGGCAGCGTTGAGGGAGAGCAGATTGGTCTGGCGAGCGATGTCCTGGATCACCTGCACGGCTTTGGCGATGGCCACGGTGCGCTCGCGGATGAGGCCCATGCTGGCCATCATGCGCTCGCCGCCCTTGGAGCCTTCTTCCGTAGCTTTCACAGCGTTTTCGGAATGCTTCACGGAAGTCTGCACGTGAGCCGCCACCTGCTGAATGCTGGCCGACATTTCCGTGACTGCAGCGGCCACATTCTCCGTGGAACTGTGGATGGTTTCGCCACCTCGGGCGATCTCATCGGTGGTGGTGCTCATTTCCTCAGAAGAAGCCGATAGCTGAGTGGCGCCGCTGGCCACGGTGGAGGCAGAATCCACCACTTTCTGGATGGTCTCCTTCAAGTTGTTCTTCATGCCAGCCAAGGCCGTGATCAACTCCCCGATTTCATCCTTGGATTCCGCTACCAAGGTGGTGCTGAGATTGCCCTGAGCCATCTGTCGGGCCATTTCCACACCCTGGGAAAGGGATTTCGTGATCATGCGGGTGATGAAGATGCCCATCAGGCTGCCGGAAATCAGGCCCACCACTAGGAGGATGATCATGATGGACCTATCGCGTTGAAACTGCGCTCGATTCTCTGTGTTAAGGCGCTCGGCATTTTCCCGCTTGATCTTGGTCGCTTCGAAAGTGATCGACTCCAACTGGTTGACTTTCCCTCGGGTTTCACCGGAGGACAGGGCGATGGCTTCCTTAATTGAGCCTGCATCCGCCAAGCTCAGGACACGCCGACTGGACACTTGCCATTCCTCCAGACCTTTTTCGAGATCCGCCATCACTTTCTTCCCGCGCTCCGTCCAGAACAGCGGTTTGGCGTCGGCCAGATGTTCTTTTAAAACGGTGTAGGAATGATCGTAATCTGCCCGGCGCTTGCCCCGTTCTTCGCCGTTGGTGGCCAGTAGATAATTTTTTTCGGCCCGCGCCATGTGCAGCACTTCGATGGTCACCTGTTCGCTGTATTGGGCACCTAGCATTTCTCGTTCATAAAGGTTTTTGCCGTTTTCGTAAAAGGCGGAGGCATCCCGGATGCCCAAAACCCCGAGGAGCAAGGCCACAAAACCCAGCACTCCCACCAGCATCATCAACTTGTGCTTGATCTTCAGGTCACGCAGGAAATTCATGAAAACTCCATTGATGGGAAAGGGCCAACACTCAACCGGCACCAGGAATCCATCGGCGGCACAGGCGAAGACTTTAGGGGCGGACCACTGGTCGTCATTTGCTTTGACGATCCAAGCAGCGCCGAGGAACCTCGGGCACACTGGAAGAGAGGTAGGCAATGCCGCGTTTCTCCAGACATGCCGGTCGAGAGGTCATGGGCGATCATCCGCGCCTGCCCGACTGGATCGCCAAGGAACGGGTAAAGCTCTCGCAACTGCACGGCATGAAGGCCGATATGCGGGAATCCGGCCTACACACGGTCTGCGAGGAGGCCCGCTGCCCCAATCGCGCCCATTGCTTCACCCACGGCACGGCGACCTTCCTGCTCATGGGCGACACCTGCACCCGCGCCTGCGGGTTTTGCTCCATCCAGAGCGGCAAGCCCTCGGCCCTGAACCCGCACGAGCCCGAAGAGACGGCCCGCCGCGTGGAAGCCATGAGCCTGCGCTTCGCCGTGCTGACCAGCGTGAACCGCGATGATCTGCCCGATGGGGGCGCCGCCCATTTTGCCGCCACGTTGCGCGCCATCCACGATCGCTGCCCCGGCGTGGGCGTGGAAGTGCTGGTGCCCGATTTCATGGGGGATCTCGATGCCGTGGCCACGGTGGTGGCGGCCGGTCCCGCGGTGTTCAACCACAACACGGAAACGGTGCCGAGCCTCTATCCCACGGTGCGGCCTGCGGCCCGGCTGGAGCGCAGCCTCGCGGTACTGCGGGAAGCCAAGCGGCTCGGGTCGGCGCTTTACGGCGAGGATTTCCGCACCAAGTCCGGCCTCATGCTGGGCCTGGGCGAAACGGAAGAAGAGCTGATGGAGGTCTTCGCGGCGCTGGTGGAGGCAGGGGTGGACATCCTCACCCTGGGCCAGTACCTGCGCCCCACCCGCCACCAGCTTCCCGTGCGGGCCTATATTCCGCCTGAGGCCTTTGCGGAACTGGGGCGCAAGGCCAAGGCGTTGGGATTTCGCACCGTGTACGCGGGGCCGCTGGTGCGCTCCAGCTTCAACGCCCACGAAGTGAGCCAGTACGAAGGCATCAGCATCGTCTAGCCACAACGACGACCTGGAGGCCAACCTTGGATCAATGCTGCTTGAGCCCCAGCAGCCATCGGCCCGCCAAGGTGCGACGCAGGTTCAGGGCCACCAGCACCGCCAGCACCAACGTGCAGTTGAAGGCCATTTCGCTGATCCAGTGATAATTCCATTGAGGGTGGAAGAACCTCGTTTGAATGAAATCCACGCCGGTGAATACGAGGATCTCCAGGAGCACCTGCCAGGCGGGCCGCGGCTCCGAGTGGCGTTCCACCAGGTAGCCCGTGAAGGCGCCGTACATCAAGCGACTGTAGAGGAAGCTGCGATGGCCCGTGAAGCCCAAGGGCGTGGCCAACAGCGCGCCAAAGACCAGAGAGAGCAGCACTCGCAGCCAGGGCGCGTAGTGGCGCCATCGGGGCCTCGCGAGGAAGATGCCGGTGCCCACCGCGAATCCGTGGGCGGTGCCGAACAGGATGGCGAAGGCCCAGGACCAGCCACCTTGAAGTCCCAGGTAGCCCCCCGTGGCCAACCCCATCAACGCGCCCGCCAGCAGTGCCGTTTCGGAGCGATGGCTGACATCGCCGTTCTCGCCGCTGGCGATGCTCTGGGCCAGTTCTTCGGGAGCTTCTTTTTCCGCCAGCAAGGCCTTGAATCCGGGTTCATCCACGATCTCGCGGGCTTCGGCCTCATCCAGCAGATGGGAAGCCAGCTCCCTCAACACCAACCGCTTGCGCCCAGACCCCAAGCCCTCCAGCCCCTGGGCCACATCGTCCAGGTACCGCTCCAGCGCCCGGCTGGGCAAAGGCGTGGGGAAAAGAGAGTTCATGCCTTGGGTTCGACGAAAGCGTCCACCATGGCCACGAAACGACTCCATTCCTGCTTCTTGGCCGCGAGGAAGGCCCGTCCAGCCGGAAGAATGGAGTAATAACGGCGATCCCGACCGTTGGGTTGCGTCTGCCAGTACGAGGCGATGAATTCGGTGGCTTCAAGCTTGTGCAGGGCCGGATAGAGCGCGCCTTCCTTCAGGGTGTACGTGCCATTGGTGCGCTGGCGCACCGTCTCGATGATCTGATAGCCGTACATCGGCCCTTGTTCCAGCAGCGAAAGCAGCAATAGCGGCGTGCTTCCCTTGAGTAGTTCCCGATCCATGGGGCCTCCCACTGCTTTTATGCTACCTCGCTAAACGATAGGGTCAAGGCATTCATGCCCCGATTCAGGGAAGTGCGGCCTGCGCTTGCCATTCCTGGAACCCTGGGGGCTGGGGACCTTCCTGGGCCAGGAAGCGCCATGGCCGAGTGCGATCCTTCGGATTCGCGTAATCGATGCCCACCCGAGGCCCCTGCAGGATGCCTGTGGGACGCGATCCTTGGCGCAATTCGAGGTCGCCTTTTTCGTGGAAAGGATGGCGGTCGAAGCGGCCGTCCAACGCCAGAGCCTGGGCCACCTTGCCGGGGCCACGGCAATCGATCCGGCCACTCCTCCGCGAGCGCACAATTTCCGCGCCTTCCAGAATCTCCGCACCGCGCACCAGCACCGCCGAAGCCGCGCCCTCCGGCCCTGTCACCACATTGAGCATCCAGTGCACGCCGTAGCAAAGATACACGTAGGCACGGCCACCGCCTTCCCACATGGCCCCGTTGCGCGGAGTGCGCCCGAACCGCGCGTGGCTGGCACTATCGTCGGGGCCGCCGTAGGCTTCCACCTCCGTGATGCGAAGCTGCACCGCGCCATGGGAGAGGATCTCCCCGAGAAGGCCCACCGCCACCTCCTCCACGGGACGCAGGTAGAAATCGAGCGGCAACAGATCGCCGTGCATCAGGAATCGAAAGGATGGGCGCGCTTGTCGCGCAGGAAGCCCAGCGCGCGGTCCTTCTCCCCATCCATGACTACATCCAGCTCGCAGCCAGGAGCCACTTCCTCCACGTCGATGAGGCGCACGCAGCGGTCCAGCCGCGTGAATTCGGGCAGGAAGCGCGTGAGGGCGTTGGGGCTGTTCTGGAGGAACTCCTCGTTGAAGGGATTGCCTTCCTCGTCGGGATAGAGCGCCAGGTAACGGATCTTGGCTTCCACCAGATCCTGGAAGAAGTGGGTGCCGAAGGAGAGATCCGGCACGTAGTTGCCCTTCTTGCGGGCGATCTCCACCAGCAGTTGAGTATTGTTGATGCCCGAATACGTGATGCCCACGCCCAGGGTCACATCGCCGCGACTGCCCCAGCGCCCTGGCCCCATCAGAATGAATTGCCGACGCGGCAGCAGCGCGTTCAGGCGGCTCACGGCCTCGGCCACCGACAGCAGATCCGCCAGATCCGGCAGCTTGCGGTATTCCTCCGGGTCCACGTACACCACGTAGCGCACGCTGGTGACGTGGCCGTTGGTGACGAACTTGCTGGCGGAGAAAATCTTGCGCTCGAAGGCGATGCGATGGGGCATGGCGATGTGGCGCTCCTGCTCCATGCTGGCCTGGGGCCTGCATTGCAGCAGGTAGAGGTGTTCGCCGTCATGGGCGAATTCCATGTCCACGGGCGATCCCATGGCCTCCTTCAGCACGTCCAGCATCAGGCGAACCTGGTGCGCGAAATCCGTCTGCTCGCAAAGGCCCGCAAAGGTGGGCACCAGCTCGTCGGAAGCGGTGTTCACCATGCCCTTCATGGGCTTCTTCAAGAAGCCGTCCTCGTTCACCGACACGATCTTTTCGAGCATGGGGAAGGCTTCGCCCACTTCCGCGATGAGGTCGCGCAGGGGCAGCGATTCGAAGCGTCCCGTTTCCAGATTGATCACGTCGATCTGCGTTTGCGCGTAGTGCATCACTTGATCGGGCATGATGTTCACGCGCAGATTGGGCTGGCCGGGGCTGATCATGAAGGGGAAGTCGTCGCCCACGCGATCCACGGCGCGGGTGCCCAGCCCTGCCACCATGCGCACGATGCCGTCCTCCCGCTTCAATCGCGGCGACCAGCGGAACTCGTTGTGGCTGAAGGCCACGCCCGCGAAGGCCGGGAAGAAGTACTTGCCGACCTGGCGGCCCACCACGCGCTGGATGATGATGCCCATCTCTTCCACGAAATCGATGAGCCCGCGCTCGGCGCGGTACTCGATGGGATCGGGGCCGAACACCGACGCGTACACTTCGGCCACGGCGTCGATGAGCGCATCGAGGCGCTCTTCGCGGCTGCCCACATTGGCGAGGAAGAGGCTGCGGTACTTGCCCGAAAAGGCCGTGCCTTCGCTGTCTTCCAAGAGGCTCGACGAGCGCACGATGAGCGGCCCTTCGCCCAGGTCCTCCACCGCGAATTGCAGCTGGTGATACATCTCCAGGGAGAAGAACGAATTCTTGAAGACCTGTTCGAGATACGGGAAGGTGTGACGCACTTCCTCCGAAGGGGAGAACTTGAGGCTCCACAGGTCTTCCAGGCTGTTGTGGCGCAGGAAGTTGTAGATGCCGTCCGACGTGAGGTACCAGGTGCGCGGCGTGCGAATGCGCTCCAACCGCGCATCCTTCTCGGCGGCTTGATCCAGGATGCGAGCCGCCAGGATCAGGCCCGCCGCCTTGCCGCCCACCTTTCCGGCGCCCTGGGCAGGGCCCGTGACGTTCCGAAGCAGCTTGCCGAAATCGTAGATGGAGAGATGCTGCTTGGCGATGCCGATGAACTTGAGGTTGTCCGTGAGGAAGCGCCGGATCAGCGCCACGCGCACGTTCTGATCGTCGGCGGGCGAGAGGGCCGGTTCGTCCTCGCGGGTTTCGCGGCAGAAGCGATCCACGATTTCCGTGATCTCCACCAGGGGAATATCGCGCTTCTCCGTAGCCAAGGCCAGGAAGCCCAGCTTGTCCTGGCGCATCCACTGCTTCAGGAGGCTGTTCAACTCCGCGTCTTCGAAGACGATGCTCGCCACTTCCTGGATCTCGGCAAAGGTCTTGCGGAGCACTGCCATGTCGCGCTTGGGAAGCGGCGCGTTGGAGCCGTGGGAGGAGCTTTCGCCCTGGGCGTACATGGCCGGATCGAACTGGGCGATCATCTTGTGAACACCCGGCACGCCCAGCTTGGTAGCATGGTTCATGAGCTTGCGGATGAGCCGGTGGTGCAGGTTGGTATCCACTTCGCCCAACAGATCGAGGATGGCGCGCCATTCGGGCTTCTTTTCGAAGAGGTTGGGCAGGCGCCCCATTTCCAGGGTCTCACCTTCAAGCCTCGATTCGGCCTCCTGGCCGATCTTGAGGGCCGTGAGGTCCACCAGCTTCTTCTGATCCAGGTGGAAAGGGCTGTCCGGCGCACGGCTGGAGCGGTTTTCCAGGTACACCACCTCCACCTCACCCACGTTCTCGCCCTGCACCTGGATGGGTGCGCGCAGCGTCCAGGTGCTGGTCTGGAAGGCCGGGCTGGCAAAGGTCGTGCCCCGGAAATGGATGCGCGCTCGGCAGACCTCGCGGTATTTGAAGCCGTTGGGCAACTCCTCCGCGATGCGCTGCAGCAGCTCATCCAGCGGCGCGTTGCGGCGGTCCAGGATGCGCGCGATGCGGAAGATCGTCTGAAGCTCCAGCGACTGTCCAAAGGTGTAGGCGTTCATGGGGCCATCCTCGCCAAGGTGTTTCTTCACGATAAAGCAACGGCCCGCAGAGCGGGCCGTTGAGTGGGATGCCACAAAGGGCGGAGGAGTTAGGGCAGTAATAGAACAAGCGCCGAGTGCGGGCTTGGCCCGTGCGAGGCGCGGGGGCCAGGGGGGACGCAGAGGGCGCGTCAGCGACCGGGCGGTCCCCCCTGAATTGCGTTAGACCCACCCACGCAGGTGGCAAGCTTCCGCCACGCGCTTGATGGAGATCATGTAAGCGGCGTCGCGCATGTACACCTTCTTGTCGCGGGCCATGGCGGACACGGCCTTGAAGGCGTTGGTCATCTTCTGGTCGAGCTTGGAAAGGACTTCCTCCTTCTCCCAGTAGTAGTTCATGTTGTTCTGCACCTGCTCGAAGTAGGAGCAGGTCACGCCGCCGGCGTTGCAGAGGAAGTCGGGGATCACGAAGATGCCGCGCTTGTAGAGCTCAGCATCGGCTTCGGGCGTCGTGGGGCCGTTGGCGCCTTCCGCGATCACCTTCACGGTGTTCTTGATCTTGCCCACGTTGGTGCCATTGATCATGTTTTCCTGGGCCGCAGGCACCAGCACCGCGACTTCCTGCTCGATCCAGGCATCGCCGGGGAGCTGTTCCCAGCCGTAGCTCTTGGCCTTGGCGGGATCCACGGTGCCGAACTTGTCGATGGCCGCGATGAGCTTCTTGAAATCGATGCCGTCGTTGCACTTGTAGGTGTAGGCCTTCTTGTCCTTGTTGTCCCAGCAGGAGATGGCGATGGTCTTGGCGCCGTACTGCTGCAGCAGATCCAAGGTGTACTGAGCGACGTTGCCGGCGCCCTGGATGGAGGCGGTGGCGCCCTTGATGTCGATGCCCAGTTCCTTCAGGGCTTCGCGGATGGTGTACACCACGCCGTAGCCGGTGGCTTCGGTGCGGCCCAGGGAGCCACCCATGCCCACGGGCTTGCCGGTGATGACGCCCGGATACTGGCCACCCATGATGTGCTCGTACTCGTCCATCATCCACAGCATGTGCTGGCCGTGGGTCATGACGTCGGGAGCGGGCACGTCCTGCACGGGGCCCACGTTCTTGGCCACGGCGCGCATCCAGCCACGGCAGATCTGCTCCTGCTCACGGTCGGAAAGCTCTCGGGGATCGCAGATCACGCCGCCCTTGCCGCCGCCCAGGGGAATGTCCACCACGGCGGTCTTCCAGGTCATCCAGGTGGCCAGGGCGCGCACAGTGTCCACGGTCTCGTGGGGGTGGAAGCGGATGCCGCCCTTGGCGGGGCCGCGGGCATCGCTGTGCTGCACGCGGAAGCCCTTGAACACCTTGGTGGTGCCGTTGTCCATGCGCACGGGGATGCTGAAGTGGTACTCCCGCATGGGATTGCGGAGGAACTCGCGGGCTCCCTGCTCGAGGCCCAGCTTTTCAGCCACACCGTCGAACTGCTTCTGGGCCATTTCGAAGGGATTGAAGGCCATATCAGCCATTGCACAACTCCTTAGGGATTTGAATGGGTGAGGAATGCGGGGCCTGACCACCAGGCGCACCGGGCATTCGCCTCGATGCGATCTACTCTAGCGCCGAGTGGCGATGGAAAAGCGTCCTGGCATCAAGTCGTGATCGATTGCACACGAAGCTCGCGGCCCCCGATGGGAACCGGCAGGGCTACTTGGCCTGCTTCTTCAGGGCTTCGGCCACCTGGGCCAGCTTCTTGGCGCCCACCTTGTAGTAGACGTAGGAAACGGTGCCGGGCTTGTCGGGCGCTTCCTGGTACACGCTCACCTGCATGATCGTGGTGCCCTGGAAGCCCAGATACACATCCTTGATCTTGTTGTCGCTGGGGTTGGCGCGCACTTCCACCACGGAGCTCTCGGGCCAGAGGGCTTCAGGCACGCCCTGCATGACGCGATAGAGGCCACCCGTCACCGCGGCGCGCAGCATGTCGGCGTTGTTCTTCACCGTTTCGAAATCGGGGCTGGTGGCATTGGAAGGCAGTTCGTCCAGCTTGTTCTTGTCGAGGTTGGCGAGATTTTCCGGCAGAGGAGGCAGCTCCACCTTGCCGCCCTTCTTGGGCACGGTCTGGCCGGCCACCGACTGCTTGTCCAGGGCGTCCTGCAGTTCCTTCTTGCTGGCCAGGCCGACGTAGCCCATCTTCTCCAGCGGTTCCAGGGCGAAGAACTTGATCTCCTCGGCGGTGTAGGGAATGCCCAATTCGCCCGCGTGCTTGTTGAACCACCAGGCGGAACCGTGCACCACCTTCGGGTCCGTGGGCGCCAGCACGGTGGCGTGCTTCATGTCCTTGCGCACGGCCATGTACTGGAGGTGCTTCAGCACCTGATGGGCCTCGGTCAAGGGCGCGGGAGCCGTGGTGGGAATCTTGTCGGTGGGCTTGCTGTCGCAGCCCAGAATCAAAGCGACGCCAACCATGGCGGGAATCCATGCGCGGGAGAAAGACATAGAGCCTCCTTTTTGGGTTGAGACATAATCGGAGCGATTAGGTCTTGGTTTTTCCGGTAGGTTCAAGTGTATCCCATTCGATTCATATGCATCGGAAAGCCTCGCCAGGAGGGCGTGAAACTTCTGGAATCCCACTACCGGGACCTGCTGAGGGCCTTTGCCCGCCTGGAAGTCCTGGAGCTGCCCGAAGGCAAGGGCGCCAAGCCCCTGCTGGATGAAGCGCAGCGTTTGCGCCCGCACCTGCTCGCCGCCCGCTGCCCGGTGCTCCTTACGGCGGAAGGGCCGCCGCGCAGTTCCGAGACCTTTGCCGCATGGTTGGGCGCCCGCATGGATCGGGGCGAAAGCCTGGCCTTCGCCATCGGTTCCAGTGAGGGTTTCGCCCCCGAACTGAAAGGCGAGATCCGAGAGCACCTAAGCCTCTCCCCCATGACCTTCCCCCACGACCTCAGCCGCGTGCTCTTCCTGGAACAGCTCTACCGGGCCTTCGCCATCCTCAAAGGCAAGCCGTACCACAAGTGACGGGGCCGAGAGCGTCATCCAGAACGACCCCCCCACGCACCCCAAGCATTACTTGGATGCGTCCCGCCGGTCCACGTCAGGGCTGCCCTTCCAGGATCTGCGCCACGGCCGCGTAGGGATCCACATGACGGTCGGCGATGGCCTGGATGGCCGCCTCGACGCGCTCCTGCCCTGCACGGGCTTTGGCGCGGCGCGAGGCCTCTTCCGCCAGAAGGCCCTGGAAGCGCAACCGGGCCCGGGCCTTGGCCTTGGCTTCCAGGCCACCGTGGGCTCGCAGCCATGCGCCGTGTTCGCGGATCTTGGCCAGCACGGCCTCCACGCCCTCCCCTTGGGCCGCCACGGTGCGCAGCACGGGCGATTCCCAGGGGCGGGGCGGCGACAGGGATTTCATGCTCTCGATTTCCTGCTCCACCTTGTCGGCACCGTCGCGGTCGGCCTTGTTGATGACGAAGAGATCCGCCACTTCCATGATGCCGGCCTTGATGGCCTGGATTTCATCGCCCATGCCCGGCACCAGCACCACACAGCAGGTCTGCACACAGCTCACCACGTCCACTTCGTCCTGGCCCACGCCGACGGTTTCCACCAGCACCACGTCAAAGCCCGCCGCATCCAGCAGATCGATGGCGTCCTGGGTGGCCCGCGCCAACCCACCCAGCGCTCCCCGCGTGGCCATGGAGCGAATGAAGATGCCGGGATCTTCAGCGATGTGCGCCATGCGGATACGGTCTCCCAGAATGGCGCCGCCGCTGAACGGCGACGTGGGATCCACCGCCAGGATGCCCACCCTGAGGCCTTCCCGCCGCAGGGCCCGCGCCAGCTGATCCGTGAGCGTGGATTTCCCTGCGCCCGGCGCGCCCGTGAGGCCCACCACCACGGCACGACCCATGTGCGGCCAAAGCTGCGCCATGAGCGCGCGCGCTTCGGGGTGGCCGCTTTCCATCCACGAGATGGCTCTCGCCAAGGCCCTCGGTTGGCCTTGAAGCAGCGGTTGAAGAAGATCCACGGCGCGTTCCATAGCTTCCAGAATGCCAGCACTGTCGGCTTGGCCTCGGATGGTAGTCTGGTCCTGTTCACGTTCAAGGCAACCGAGGCCTGCATGTCCCCTTCGAAACCTTCATCTCCACCCCCTCCGCCTCCCAGCGATACGCCTTCCCAGGTGCGGGTCCAGAAGCGGGATGCCTCCGCCGCCCCGGCCCTGCGAGAGAAGCTCTGCGCCACCTGCGGACGGCCTTTCCAGCTTCAGCCCGATCAAAAGTTCTTCGATTGCCCCAGGTGCCACCAGAAGCATCACCCCCAAAAACCGAGACGGCGCGGCGAAGCCCAAGTGCTGGTGGCCATCACCTGCGCCAAGTGCGGCGTGCAGGAATACGTGAACTTCACCCCCGTGGACGCGTCCACAGCCCTTTGCCGCACCTGCTTCGCTCAGCAGAAACGGGAACAAAAGCTGGCCTCCCCTCATCCCTTTTCACGCTGATTTACCTTGCTTCACAGGAGTTGTCCCATGGTTCTTTCCCCTCGTTCCCTCGCTCTCGTGGCCGTGGTCACCCTCGCCGCGGCCCCGGCGGCCCTGGCCCAGAAAGCCCCAAAAGCGCCTGCCAAGGTCAAGGAAAGCACTGAATCCATGGTGACCAAGCAGACCCTCGAATCCATCCTCAATGCCGTGAACGACGCCTGGTTCGGTCAGCCCTACCAGAACGTGAATGCCGTGGACATCCAAGGCAGGCTCGATATCCAGCTTTCCGCCGCGGCCCTCAATGCCAAGGTGGATCAGGCCTCCCAGGGCCAGGTGAAAGGCGGCATCACCAAGGATGGCAAGGCCCAGCTTCAGGTGAAGAGCACCTACTTCGCCAACGCCGATTTCAAGACCGAGGCCACAGGCACTTTCGGCAACGTGCTCTGGTACCGCGTGGGCAGTCGCGGCTTCCTCTACAGCCAGTCGCACAACGCCTACACCACCCGCGTGGAACCGCCGCCTGCCGACGCGCCCCTCACCTACCTGGGCTGGTTCCGTTCCCTGCTCAACGACATCAAGGCCGTGTACGTGGACGGCCCCGTGTTCAAGGGCAGCCTGGGGCGCGAGGAAAACCAGGGTGGCCGTGTGTTCCAGACCCTGGTGTTCGAGGCCCCCACTTCCTCCTACGACCCCAAGAAGCGCGAGCAGAGCCTCGCGGAAAGCATGGGCTTCTGGAAGCGCGGACGCCTGGAAATCAAGGTGGACAAGGCCAATCGGCAACCGCAGCGCATGACCTACACCAACGTGGGCCAGGGCATCCGCGCCCAGATGGATTTCACCTACGATGACAAGGGCCGCCCCACCCAGATTCTCCTGGCCAATTCCAGCAAGGGCATGGAAGGCCCCGGCTACGTGAAGGCCAGCTACGGCACGGATGGCCGCGTGAACCACGTGGCGGGCGAACTGGGCAGCAAAGACAAGAAGGTGAACTTCGATCTCCAGCTCGGCTGGGCCAGCGGTCGCAACGCCAGCAGCATCCGCAGCGTGCCGCCCCCCACCGCCAGCATCCGCAGCGCCGAAGACATGGAAATCGCCCTCTTCACCGGCCTCGCCCAGAACATCCTCGAACTCCAGCGCGCCGGCTTCAACCTCCGCAGCATTTCCCTCAGCCCCAAGTAGCCGCTACACGGGCTTCCATCAGGGACAGCGCGGCCGGGTAGCATTTCGCTAAAAAGGCGTACTCGTATCAATCCGAGTGGTGTATTTAGAGCAGTTGGTCATTGAACGATGGCTGGCGTGGAGGGCTATTGCGAAGAAGAATCTCCCATGCTGCAGCATAAAACGCCAGCGGGCCCGCCCAGCTTGTCGCACATCTCACTGAACACTGGCCGTTCACGCCTTCCACAAGCGACAATATCGGTGGACCTCCTTCTGGATTCACCCATGTTTCGATTGCTTATCGCCCTATGCCTGCTCCTTGTGGTTTCGGCACCTTCGCCCCTGCAAGCACAGGACAAAGTTAATGCGTCAAAAGGCAAGTCTCGGCCCGCTAAGATCCTTCCCAGCCCGATGCTATATGGGCGCGAACTACTGGATCAATGGATGGTTGCCACCCAAGGGGTGAACTGGATGCAGCCACGGACACGGGCATTCCCGGGTCAGCGCTTAATCGTCGCCCTGCAGGGAAGAGGAGAAGGTCGAGATCAGACACTCAAGGAAGCGTTGCTAACACTCAAACTGTCCTTTGCGAAAAAGGACCTCTCTCTGGAAGGACTTCGTCCCACATTAGTGCGAGCGTGCAAGGCTGAAGGCGCCGATTTCGTGAACTATGTCCTTTCGGCTACGGGCGTGAGCAAACCCGAGGATCTTCAAGACCAGCTCTCCATGGTCTCCATTGCCCTCTTCGATCTGGGATGGTCAGTGCCAGCGGACGCATCGGACGGTGAAATTGGAATCTCAGGAACGTGTCAGGCGGCTGGGAAAACGCTGCAACTCGAACAAACCACCCTTCAGATCGAATCCTTCGAAAGCGCAGTGAAATCAGGTGGCTTCAAGAACCAGGAAGCCTTGGGTGAGTGGATCATGACCTACTATCAGCACCCCGAGCCGCCTCGCTTGTTGAATGCGTTTCGAATTGAAGGCGACAACAAGAATGCCTTTGCCCCGAATACCATGCAGTTCTATGTCGAGGCTTTGAAGGCATCTCCCGATACCGACAACGCTCTCCTTTCCAGATTGAAGGACGAACAGCGGGGGACACGGCTTTATGGCTTCCTGATGTTGAAAGAGGCGGGCTTCGATGTTTCAAAGGTCATCACCAAGTTGTCGAAGGAGGATCAAGAGGCGTTTGCTCGCGTCACCTCACAGGGAAGCGTGCTCCCGGATGCCTACGACTTACGAGTCATCGAGGGCGATCGGGTAGGGTTGCCTTCACGGCTGGACATGCTCTGGAGTATTTTCCTTGCCACGGGCAGCGCAAAACCCGTTCGAGCCATTGCCAGCACCCTGCAATGGCGAGAGGACTGGAAAGTTCTTCAGAAGGTGAAGGAGGAGTACCAGAAGACCGGAAAGGGTCCAGCCCAGATCACCCCGGAGTTGCTGCGAGCGCTTGCCTACGGTGCCGCCGGGTGGTCCCTGGGATCCTTCTACCGTAACCATGGACTTGCCACGGACTATA
>JAJTBC010000175.1 GCA_021287085.1 Bacillota bacterium
CTTCGGGCCCAGAAGATCGATCTGGCCGTGAAGCAGGGGGAGGCCTACGTGGCCAAGCTGTCCAAGAACCAGTGGACCCTCCGTCTGGAGATCGCCTGCCAGCATGAAACCATGGCCAAGGCCGTGGCCTTTTTCGGGGCCACCACGCCGGATCTCTGGATTCGTCCCATGAACATGAAGGATGGGCGGGGTTGCTATCAGGTCTTCCTGGGCCACTACCCCAGTCGCGCTGCGGCTGAAGCCGTGATTCCCACCTTGCCGGCGGCCTTCCGGGCCGGGGGGAATCGCCCCAAGCCCTTCCAGATCGGGGAGCTGGTCACCCGGCAGTGATGCCGGTTTTTCGCCACGAACCCATTGAAATAAAAGGAATTATTTACATTTCACAAAAATGCGGTAAACTGATTCGATGGGGTTGAGTCCCCAGCACTGTTTGGAGCCGCATGGAGTCGAATTTCTTTTCTACCCAGAACTGGAGCCATACCTTCAATGTCTGGATCGAAGGCATTCAGGTCACGTTTCAGCCTGTGGTGGAGCTAGAACGCGCGTTGATTCGCGGCGGTCTGCTCAGGAAAGTGCGAAGCCTTAGCAGGGTCAAGTTCTCGGCCATCCTCGTGTCCCTGTTCTTCATTGTTCATTGCTCCAGCCTGAGAGCCAGTGTCGAAGAAGCCGTGGAAACGGTTGATCTCGACGTGGCCTCGATGGATGCAGGCTACGTGGAGCTGGGCACGGCCAGCTGGTACGGCAGCGAGGAGGACGGCTTTGCCGGACGCCCCACAGCCAGCGGCGAAATCTTTGATCCCAACGGCCTCACCTGCGCCCATCGAACCTTGCCTTTGGGCAGCTTGGTCATCGTGGAAAATCTGGACAATGGTCGTTGGGTGAAGCTGAGAGTTACCGACCGAGGGCCTTTCGTGCGTGGCCGCATGCTGGATGTTTCCCGAAGGGGAGCCAAGGCCTTGGGCTTCGAGGCCAAGGGCGTCGGTCAAATCCGCCTGCGCCTGGTGAATCCCGATGGCAGCCCTGCGCCCTTCGATACCGCCAAGGAGGATGAGGCCGAGTTTGCTCCCGTCCAGACCTCGCCGCTGCACGATCCTACCAACCTCCAGCGCCTCACCCGATTCCTGGATGAAGCCTTGGCCCCCATGGGGTCGGAGGATGCCGATGATCCGAATGGTCGCTTCAACGCGAGAGTGCTGGGAAATTCCCCGCGCCAGGAAGTGGCCCGTCGATCCACCGAAGAGACCGCCAAGCGCCTGGGGGACCGGGATGTGGAACCCTTCATCCGCCGCCGCCGGTAGCTACCTCCTCATTCCCGCAGGGGGGCGAGGGCTTCGCATGGGCGGCGATACGCCCAAGCAGTTCCGGGATTGGGGTGGTCGCCCTCTGCTGTGGGCCACCCTCGAAGCCTTTCTGAAGCCTGACATGCCGCCCTTGGCTGGCATCGCCTTGGCCGTGCCCCCCGACCGCCTGGCGGAAGTGAAGGCCTGGAGCCTCGGCGTTCCGCTCTGGGCCACTGTGGGTGGCGCCACCCGCCAGGCCTCCGTGGCGGCGGCCCTGGCCTTGTTGGAAGATCAGCCGGAAGCGCCCGTCCTCATCCACGACGCGGTGCGCCCCTTTCCGCCTTCCGCGCCCATCCAGCAGGCTCTGGAGGCTCTCAGGCATTGCGATGGCGCACTGCTGGCGGAGCCCTCCACCGATACCCTGAAGCGGGTGGATGGCGAGGGACGGGTTGTGGGCACGGAGCCGAGGGAGGCCATCTTTCGGGCGCAGACGCCCCAGATCGCCCTTCTTTCCACCTGGCGAAAGGCCTTCGATTGGGCCGAAGCCACGGGCTTCCAGGGCACCGACGACGTTTCTATCCTCGAAGCCCAGGGGCTTCAGGTGAGGGTGGTCTCGGCGCCTTCCTCCAACGTGAAGCTGACCACCCCTGAGGACTGGACCCGCTACGGCCCCCTGTGACCACACCTGTGGTGCTCAGCCTACAACTTTAAGAGGATTCTCGGTAATTAGTCTTTGTATATCTTTTTTTGCAAAAAGGCATGAAAATTGATGAAACGGGCTTCGAGGTATTCATGACCCGTTCCCGCCAGCCCCAGACCCTGCGCCAGCCCATCACCATCCAGGGACGCGGTCTGCACGGGAACCGCCCTTGCCAGGTGACGATCCGTCCCGTGGAGCAGCCCACGGGCCTGCGCTTCCTGCACGGCCCCACGGGCATCGAGATTCCCGCCAAGGCCGATCTGGTGGGCGATCTTTCCCTAGCCACGACGCTGGTGAAGGACGGCCTGCGGTTCGGCACCGTGGAGCACCTGCTGTCGGCTCTCATGGGCCTGGAAATCGAGCACGCCCTCATCGAAGTGGACAGCGAAGAGCTGCCCATCCTGGATGGCAGTGCCACGCCCTGGGTGGAGGCCCTGAGCCAGGTCGGCACCCAATCGCTGCCGGGCCTGCGTCGTTTCATCAAGGTGCTGCGGCCCGTGGAGGTGAAGGCCCCGAACAAGTGGATTCGGGTGTCGCCCCATTCCGGCCTGCGGCTCCGCTACACCATCGACTTCGATCACCCCGCCATTGGCCGTCAAAGCCGCGAGTTGAGCCTCACGCCTGAGAAATATCGACGGGAGCTGGCTTCGGCCCGCACCTTCTGCATGGACAAGGACATCGAGTACATGCGCTCCAAGGGCTTGGCTCTGGGCGGCAGCCTGGAAAACGCGGTGGTCTTCTCCGCTCAGGGCCCCCTCAACGAGACGCTGCGCTTCGAGGACGAGGCCGTGCGCCACAAGATGCTCGATCTGGTGGGCGATCTGGCCCTCTTGGGCGCGCCTTTGCTGGGCCTGGTGGAAGCCCATGCCGCAGGCCATGCCCTGCATGTGGCGCTGGCCAAGGCACTGCTGGCCGATACCGACGCCTGGACGTGGCAGGACGCCGATGCCGCTTCCCCTCGCCGCCACGCTCCGCTGCCCATGCACGCCGGATTCAACCCGGCTCCGGCCCTGGCCTAGGCCACAGATCCTTCCCCAGAACGGGATCCTGGTCGTCGAATCGGTTTCAGATTCTTGAACCGAAGAAATCCGTGCCTATGCGCACCTGATCCGACCCTGCCTGGATGGCTTCCTCCAGGTCATCGCTCATGCCCATGCTGAGGCGCAAGGGCTGGCCCAGGCGGTCCTGCCAGCGGGCGCGGGCCAGGGCGGCAGCCGCGAAGGCCTGAGAATCGCCAGGGGGCGGCAACACCATGAAGCCTTGCAGGGGCAGGCGAGGATCGTGGCCCAGGGCTTGGATCAACGGGTCAAGACCTGCTTCGGGACAGCCGCCCAGCTTGGTGGCTTCGTTCCAGAGATCCAATTGAATCCACACCGGGCAGATCACGTCCAGCTCGGCAGCCAGGGAACGCAGGCGGGTGGCCAGCTCGGGGCGATCCAGGGTCATGACTTCCCGGAAATGCTGCAGGGCGGTCTTGGCCTTGTTGCGCTGAAGCGGTCCCGTGAGGACGAAGGCCAGATGGGGTGCCGCCTGGGCCTTGGCCGCGCCTTCCTGCACGTAGTTCTCGCCGAAGCGCGCGAATCCGTGTTCGGCGGCTTCCCTAATGCGTTCGAGGGGCTGGCGTTTGGAAATAGGCAGCAGTTCGACGGTGCTGATCTCCCGGCCCGCAGCCTCGCAGGCAGCGCGGATGCGCGCGCCCAGGCGCAGGATGCGGTCGGTCTGTTCCGTCACTGACGATCCGGCAGGAAAAGGATGCGCTGGCAGAATTCACAGGCAAGGGTGC
This sequence comes from Bacillota bacterium, assembly GCA_021287085.1. Classification (GTDB taxonomy): domain Bacteria; phylum Acidobacteriota; class Holophagae; order Holophagales; family Holophagaceae; genus JAYREN01. The sequence goes on from JAJTBC010000175.1 coordinate 3,764, forward strand.
CTTTGGCCCGTAATTCCGCCAGCAGCGGGATGCGCATCTTGGTGCGGCACCCAGTGCAATTGCCGTTTTCCACGGGAACGACCGCCCTGCCTTGGCGCTGGGCCAGCAGCTTGGTGAAGCGCGCCAGCAGCGATGCATCCAGTTGGGCCTCCAGTTCCTTCTGTCGGGCCTGGTTGACCTCCCGCGCTGCCACTTGGTTTTCGTGCTCTGAAAGGAAGACCTGCTTGAGTTCGTCGAACTGGGTCTGGGTTTGGACCTGGGTGGCTTCCAGCGCGGCCAGATCCTGGGTGAGCGCGGCGATGCGGGTTTCCGCTTCGTGAAGGGGCTTGGCGATGGCCACTTTCTGGCGCTCTCGGCTATCCAGTTCGCGGATGGCGGCGGTGTACTGGACTTTCTGGGTGGCCAGCTTCAGATCGGCCCGGGCGTGATCCTCCAACCGTTGGGCCAGCTTCAATTCCTGGTTGAGCTTCGCGGCCTTCGCCTGGGTCTCGCTCAGTTCCTTGGCCTGGGCCTCCTTGCGCTTGGCCAGCGCCTTCAGTTCTCCGTCCAATTTGGCCACATCGGGCGGAAAAGCGGTGAGATCCCGCTCGATGACCCGCAGGTTCTCGTGGATGCCTTGCAATTCGAGGAGGATGGGAAGGGTTTCCATGCTTTTAGCGTAAACCGGTCAAGGCGAGAGCGCAGTTCGTAATTGGAGGGTTCTTTGAGTCTAATACAAAGAAGAAAATATGATGTGAATACGCTAAGAAAATGCGAATCCCTTGGAAATTCAGCTTGACACCCCTCCCAGGCACGATACGATTAGCACTCGCTGGTAGTGAGTGCTAACAGCCTACGCAATCCCATTCCCTGGAGGAAATCATGAACATCACGCCTCTTCACGATCGCGTCGTTCTCAAGCGCGTCGAAGCTGCCGAAGTGGTCAAGGGCGGCATCATCATCCCCGACACGGCCAAGGAAAAGCCCATGGAAGCCGAAGTGGTGGCCGTGGGTGAAGGCAAGTTCGACGAAGCTGGCAAGCGCATGCCCATGTCCGTCAAGGCGGGCGATCGCGTGCTGATCGGCAAGTACAGCGGCACCGAAGTGAAGATCAACGATGTGGATCACGTGATCGTGCGCGAGGACGAGATCCTGGCCATCGTCAAGTAGGCAGAACCGCACGGACGCGAGCCTGGCTCGCACCGGCATCCACCTCTAACCCGCAATCGATTTCTCATTCGAGGAGTTTCAATGTCCGCCAAATCCATCATCTACGCCGAAGACGCCCGCCAGGCGATCCTGCGCGGCGTGAACAAGCTCGCTGACGCCGTGCAGGTCACCCTGGGCCCCAAAGGCCGCAACGTGCTCATCGAGAAGAAGTTCGGCTCCCCCCTCATGACCAAGGACGGCGTGACCGTCGCCAAGGAAGTGGAGCTCAAGGACAAGCACGAGAACATGGGCGCCGCCCTGGTGCGCGAAGTGGCTTCCAAGACCTCCGACGTGGCCGGTGACGGCACCACCACCGCCACCGTGCTGGCCCGCGCCATCTACAAGGAAGGCATCAAGGCCGTGGTTTCCGGCGCCAACACCATGGAGATCAAGAAGGGCATCGATCTGGCCGTGAGCGAAGTGGTCAAGGCCATCGACCAGATCAAGAAGCCCGTGGAAGGCAACGCCATCGCCCAGGTGGGCACCATTTCCGCCAACGGCGACGAAGAGATCGGCAAGACCATCGCCGACGCCATGGCCAAGGTGGGCAAGGACGGCGTCATCACCGTGGAAGAGGCCAAGGGCCGCGAAACCACCATGGACGTGGTGGAAGGCATGCAGTTCGACCGCGGCTACCTGAGCCCCTACTTCGTCACCAATCCCGACCAGATGAAGGTCGAGATGGACAGCCCCTTCATCCTCAGCTTCGAGAAGAAGATCTCCAACATGCGCGATCTGCTGCCCGTGCTGGAGCAGGTGGTGAACAGCCGTCGTCCCCTGGTGATCATCGCCGAGGACGTGGACGGTGAAGCCCTGGCCACCCTCGTGGTGAACAAGATCCGCGGCACCATCAACGTGGCCGCCGTGAAGGCCCCCGGCTTCGGCGACCGCCGCAAGGCCATGCTCGAAGACATCGCCATCCTCACCGGCGGCAAGGCCATCACCGAGGATCTGGGCCTCAAGCTCGAAAACCTCAAGCTCGAAGACCTGGGCACCGCCAAGAAGGTGGTCATCGACAAGGAGAACACCACCATCATCGAAGGCGCCGGCAAGAGCGAAGCCATCCAGGGCCGCGTGAAGCAGATCCGCAGCCAGATCGAGCAGAGCACCAGCGACTACGACAAGGAAAAGCTCCAGGAGCGCCTGGCCAAGCTGGTGGGTGGCGTGGCCGTCATCAAGGTGGGCGCTGCCTCCGAGACCGAAATGAAGGAGAAGAAGGCTCGTGTGGAAGACGCCATGCACGCCACCAAGGCTGCCGTGGAAGACGGCATCGTGGCGGGCGGCGGCGTGGCCCTGGTGCGCGCCCTGCCCAAGCTGGAAGCCCTGAAGGTCACGGGCGATCAGGCCACCGGCGTGGAGATCGTGAAGAAGGCCCTGGTCGAACCGCTGCGCCAGATCGCCAACAACGCCGGCGTGGAAGGCTCCGTCATCGTCAACCGCGTGGCCGAGGAAAAGGGCAACGTGGGCTACAACGCCGCCACCGCCGAATTCGGCGACATGGTGAAGTTCGGCGTCATCGATCCCGCCAAGGTCACCAAGACCGCCCTCTTCAATGCGGCCTCCGTGGCCGGCATGATGCTCACCACCGAAGCCATCATCACCGAGATCCCCGAGCCCAAGCCCGCCATGCCTGCGGGTGCCCCCGGCATGGGCGGCATGGAAGACATGTATTGATCCCAATCAGTTCGCTGATGCAAGAAGCCCCGCGGATGCGGGGCTTCTTGCGTTACGGAACGCCTCTTTCGACGCTTCTCAAAGAAGGTTCGGGCCTAGTCCTGGTCCTGGACCGATTTGCTTGAGGCGTAGAGCTTGTCGATCACGTCGGCATAGACCTCGGACACCACCCGGCGCTTGATCTTCATGGAGGGCGTCAGCAGGCCATTCTCCGGCGTCATCTCATTTTCGATGAGGGCGATCTTTCGCTCCTTTTCGTAATTGGAGAGGTGGGCGTTCACGACACTGACCTGCTTCATGATCTTGGCGTACACCTTGGGATGGGCCAGCATTTCAGCGTTGGTTTCGAAGGTCAGATGCTTCCGCTGGCACCATTCCTTGAGGGCCGGGAAGTAGGGCAGGATGAGGGCCGTGATGTGGTTGCGCTTGTCGCCGATGAGCACGGCCTGCTCGATGTAGCGATCGGCCCGCAGGAGGTTTTCCACGGGCTGGGGCGCCACGTTCTTGCCGCCGCTGGTGACGATGATTTCCTTCTTGCGATCGGTGATCTTCACGCGGCCCTGGGGGTCCATTTCCCCCACGTCCCCGGTGAGGAAGTAGCCCTCGGCGTCGAACATCTCGCGGGTGGCCTCCTCGTTCTTCCAGTAGCCGCTCATGATGTTGGG
>JAJTBC010000098.1 GCA_021287085.1 Bacillota bacterium
CCGCGCCCTTCAAGGGCTGAAGGAGATTCTCGCCCCTCAAGGCCAGCACTGGAAGGAGATCCCAGGCCGCGAGGCGCAGCAGTTCCAGGCTCAGCCAACTCTGATCGCCCGTGGGTGCAGGGGCGCCCTTGAAGGTCAGATGCGTGGCGTTCTCCAGGTAGTTGCTGACGCTTTGCAGGTAGGGCGTGGCCCCACCGCCGAACACGTAGCGATTGTCCACCGTGGCCCCACCCCCATTGGCCATGAACAGCGCCTGGATGGGCTTCCCGCCGTAGGTCGCCACCAGGCCACGGGTTTCTTCCACCGCACGGTCCGTGAGGTTCTGTTCGCCGTCGCGGCCTCCGTACACCTGGTCGGCGGGCGTGTCCAACAGATCGAAGCCTTCCCTGGCGCGCTTGCCGCGATTGGCCACCGCATAGGTGCGGGCGGCCACCGCCTGGGCCTTGAGAGCTTCCAGGGCCGGAAACTGCCAGGCCCCCATTTCCTTGGGCACCACGCCGCGCAGGTAGCTTTCCAGTTCCAGCGTATTCACGACCGTGAGCCGCCCCTGGCCATTGGGAAAGATCTCGATGCGACCGCGGTAGCGCCCCTTCCCCGCCACCGTGGTGAGTTCGCCTGAAGGCTTGAAGGAAACCCCCTCTGTAGGCAATGCGCGCCGCTCGTATCGTTCAGTGACGGCGTACAGTGCCCTGCCCTTGCGTGGAGAACCGGGCCGTTTTTCCGTGGAAACCCACAGCTCATCGAACCCTTGGGCTTCCAGCTTGCGCAGGATGGGCTCGGCCTCCTCGGCCTTTCCGAATCGGCCCGTCAGCACCCGCCAGGTGTCGCCATCGGCCACCCTTAACCGCTCCGGCGCTTCGCCCAGGGCCTTCAGCTTGGCCATGAGCGCCTCCGCAGCGGGAATCGGCACGGGCGGTCCCACCTGCACCCGGAACTCGTCTCCCGGATCCGCCTCGCCTCGGGCATCCCACCAGATCCGCAGTTTTTCGCCGGGCTTCAGCGAGAAAAGCGCCTTGCCCGCCCGGGTGCAGACCTGGCCGCCTCCTTCGAGGCTCACCACCCATTCCACGCTGGACGTATCCAACCCCACGCGCATGGGCATCTGCGCTCCCACGGGAGCGGCCAACACAAGACACATCCAAGGCAAGAAGGGCTTCATGCCTAGATCATACCAATTCGCCTGCCTCCATCGAGGAAAGCCGCCGCAGCAACCGCGCAATGGGCGGCGCTTCCAGGCCCTGACTGCTCGTGTCCAGCAGCTCCCTCAGGCGTTGATCCCGCTTGCCCATGGGCAGCGTTCGCAAGGTCTCTTCTTCCACCCAGCGCAGCTGGGCCACGGGAAAGGCTTCGCTCCATTCCAGGGCCAGGGGTTGAATCCTTTCTTTCCGATGGCTATACACCTGAGTCCAGCCGGGCCAGCTCCGCCAGGATTCCAGGCCGAAGGGTTGTTGCGGTTCCGCAGCGAGGTTCGCCACGGGCTTTTCCAGAGGAAGCACAGGCCAACTCCAAAGGCCCGCCAGCAGGCCCTTGGAAGCGGGCGGACGCAGCAGCCATCGGCCCTGGGCGCGGATGGCCAGCAGCCAAATCTCCGATTCTTTTTGAGGCGCGCGATCCTTTTTCAGGGGAATACGCTCCGTGGCGTCCATTCGACGAGCCTCACAGCAGGCCGCCAAGGGGCATTGCTCGCAGCGGGGCGAAGGCGTACACACCAAGGCACCTAGCTCCATCACCGCTTGCGTGAGGCGTGAAGGCCCCAACGTTTCAAGGGCCGGTTTGAGCCAATGGCGCAGCGACTTTGCATGGCGCGTGGGATCATCTTCGAGACCCAGCACCCTCGCCAATACGCGAAAAGCGTTGCCATCGAGGGCCGCTTCCGGCTGCTGAAAGGCGATGGAAGCCACGGCAGCGGCGGTGTACGGGCCGAGGCCGGGAAGGGTCAAAAGCCCTTCCAGATCCGCTGGCCATCCGTGCTCCGCGATCTTCTGAGCCGCAGCCTGAAGATGCCGGGCGCGGCGATAGTAGCCCAGGCCTTCCCAAGCCTTGTGCAGCGCATCGGCATCGGCGCGGGCCAGCGTGGCCGCATCGGGAAAGCCTTCCATCCATCGCTGGAAGTACGGAATCACCGTGGCCACCTGGGTTTGCTGGAGCATCAGTTCCGACACCAGCACGGCATAGGGATCGGGATGAGGCTTCGAAAGATCCTCGGCACGCCAGGGCAAGGTTCGCCGGTTGCGGTCGAACCAGGCAGCCAGGGGCGCGAGCAAGGAAGCGGATTCGGGCCAGTTCATGAGGTTCCTATGCGAAACGAGGAGCGCCGAAACGCTCCTCGTCATCTGGTGCCCGCGAGCAGACTCGAACTGCTACGGCTTGTGGCCACCACCCCCTCAAGATGGCGTGTCTACCAATTTCACCACGCGGGCAAGGTGAAGAAGAAGGATGACACGGCCTCCAGGTCGCGTCAACAGCGCGATTCAGAGGGACCGCCCAGCCGCGCTTGACGCCTTGGGGAATCAAGCGTTTCGTGCGCAAGGCCTCCACCTTCTCGTACCCTTGCATCGTACGCGAGCCAAGCTCGCATTGGATGCCGCACTCTGAACGGCTTGTGTCCTCAGTGGGCCGGAGCAGGAGCAGGGACAGCCGGAGCGGTGGGCGCAGGCGCTGCGGGCGCAGGAGCCGTCACCGGAGCCTTGTCCAGCACGGAGCGGTTGTCCCTCATGATCTTGATCTCGATGAACAGCGACGTGAGCATGAAGCCCGCCGCCAGCCAATAGGTGAGCTTGGCCAGGAAGGGCGCGGCGCCCCGCGCGCCGAAGGCGGAATTGGCGCCACCGCCGCCGAAAGTCGCACCCAGACCGCCTCCCTTGGCGCCGGGCTGCAACAGAATGCCACCGATGAGCAGAACGGCGACGAGGACGTGAAGGGTGATAAGCAATGCGTTCATGCGTACTCCGAACCCGCCATTCTATCAGCAACACGGCGGATTGGCTTGCTCTGAAATCATCAGAGGCAGAATGGGAAACGGCGGCGAACCGCCTCTCCGAAGAACTAGACCGCCGGTTCTTCCTCGATCCATTCCTGCAGCGTGGCATCCGTGAGCCCCAGCCCCAGCAGGTGTTCGGTGGCCATCTTCATGCTCTGCCCTTCGTCCCGGCAAATGAGCAGCCGCCGCTTCCAGGCCTCGATGGCCTTGGCCTTGAACTCCATTTCACCCGCATGCATGCGCTTTTCGTAGGCAAAGCCCAGATTGTTGGCGGCCCGCCGATGCAAGGGCGACAGTCGCAAGGCTTTTTCATAGGCCTCGGTGGCTTCCGGCAGCCGGTCGTTCACTTCCATGGCCACGCCCCAGGCGTTCCACACGTCCGCATCGTCGGGGGCCAGTTCCATGGCCTTCTCCACCAGGCGAAGCTGTTCGGCGTGGCGGTTGGTGGCGCGATAGATCTCGGAAAGGCCAAGGTAGGCGCTGTATTCGCCGGGGTCCGATTCCAGGGCGGCCAGGAAACTGCGCTCGCTCTCGGTGGCCTGTCCCAGCTGCATCAGCACGTAGCCCAGCTGTACCCGCAGATCGGCCGCCTGGGGCGCCCGCGCAAGGGCTTCGCGGTAGCAGCGGACGGCATCTTCCCAGCGCTCGTCCTCTCGCGCCAGATCGCCCAGATCGGCCCAGGCGTGGGGACTATGGAGATCCGTCTCCGCCGCCAGGGTGAAGTACGAGGTGGCCCCTTCCTTGTCGCCCAGATCCCGCCGCAACTGGCCCAGCATGCTGTAGGCCTCGGCCATGACCGCTTTGCGAGGCCCAAAGAGCAGCGCCTTGTGCAGCTCCGCCTGCGCCAGTTCCAGGTGGCCCAATTCGGAGAAGCAATCGGCCAGGATGAAGTAGCTGGCAGGCTCCTTGACGAAAAGGGTGCGGGCGCGATGAATGCAGCGCAGGCCTCCCTCCAGTTCGCCTCGCTTGATGAGATGCTCGCCCAGGCTGTGCCAACCCCAGAAGTAATGGGGATCCACCTCCAAAGCCGCCACGAAATGAGCCTCGGCTCCCTTGGAATCGCCCGATTGTTCGCAGGCCATGCCCAGCAGACGCAAGCTCCGTGAATCTTTGGGCTGGACGCTGAGGCTCTTCAGGAACCAGTTGCGGGCTTCCACGGGATTGTCCCGCTGCAGGCACAGCAGCCCCATCAGTTCCAGTGCGCGGGCATCCTGGCCCCGCTCCAATGCCTGTCGCAAGGCCCGTTCCGCCGCTTCAGGCCGCTGCATCAGAATGCGCAGATAGCCCAAGTTACGCCGAGGCACGGCGGATTCGGGATGCTCGTTGCGCAGCGCTTCCAACTCGCGGTGCAAGGCCTCCAGATCCTCCGAGTTCTGGCCATCGCCTTCGGCCACGATGCGCTCGAACCACACCTCGCCATCGGATCGGTTCTCGGCGATGAGCTGATCCAGCAAGGCGGCGGCCTCCTGATGGCGACACCGGGCATTGAGGGCTTTGGCCAGCTTCAGCCGAGCTTCCGCCGAACGACCTTCAGCGCCTCCCAGATCGGGCAGCGGGGAATCGAGCAATCGAAGCCAGGAGTGAGACATGAGTGACCTCGGATGATGTCCTAATCCTACCGCGAACAGGGTTGCGCCATGGGAAGAGGAAGAAGCCTCCACGAACCTGGAATGGAAAACAGGCTGAAAGGGAGAAAAGGCGAACGTACGGCATTTCCTAACCTTTCCGCGCTTTCCCTCCGTGACCTCCGTAGCTCCGTGGTGAGTTGAACCCTCATTTTTCCATCACGCGTTTTCAGCGCTGCAGGGCCTTCAAGGCACGACGAATGGCTTCGGGAAGCGGCGGTTTTTCAGCTTTGAGATCGACGATGGCGACGATCACGGCATCTTCCTTGAATCCCAGGTTCGTAAGAGCCGAGCGCAGATCGGATTCCCAGCGGTCCTGAGGTGCAGCGGAAGTGCCAAGACCTTCCAGTCCGGCGGAGCCGCCCAGCTTTTCCGAAAGCTCGAAACAGATCTTCTCGGCGCTCTTCTTGCCCACGCCAGGGATGCGGGTGAGGGTCTTCACGTCGCGCCCGCGAATGGCCTGGATCAGCTCTTCCAGCGGCAACGCACCCAGGGCCGAAAGGGCCAGGCGCGGGCCGATGCCATCCACTTTCACCAGCCAGCGGTACAGCTCCCGCTCCGGTGCGGAGGCGAATCCCAGCAGGCTCAGATCGTTTTCCCGCAACAGCGTTTCGGTATGCAGGATCACTTCCGTTCCGGGTTCCGGCAGCAGCCCATAGGTGCTCAGCGAGATGGCGCAGACATAGCCCACGCCGCCGCATTCCACCAAGGCGGAATTGGGGTGCTTCTGAATGAGGAGGCCTCGTAATCGACCGATCATGCCTTCAGCATAGCGGCAGTGTGAAGGAGAATCGGGACCCCGCGCCGGGCTGGCTTTCCACGAGGGTGTGTCCACCCATAGCTTCGGTCAGATGCTTGACGATAGCCAGCCCAAGCCCCGTGCCACCCAGTTCTCTGGAGCGTCCCGCGTCCACACGGTAGAACCGTTCGAAGAGACGCGGCAAATGCTGGGGCGGAATGCCGGGGCCGTTGTCCTCCACCGTGATGCGGGCGAAATCCTTCTCGGCCTGCAACTGGATCCGCACCGTGGACCCTTTGGGGCAGTACTTGAGCGCGTTGTCCAGAAGGTTGCCCATCACCTGTTCCAGGGCCTTGCGATCTGCCTGGGCGAAGACATCCGGTCCCTCGGGTGCGATAGGCTCCAGGTTTATATCCCGCTCGTGGGCGATGGAAGCGTAAGTCCGGCGCATGTGTCCCGCAAAGGCCCTGAGATCCACGCGCTCCGGCTGAAGGCGGAATTCCCTGGATTCGATGCGAGAGAGATCCAGGAGATCGTCCACCAGCTGCTGAAGGCGACTGGCGTTGCGCTCGATCATGTCAATGAACATGGCCGAGGCGCTCGGGTCATCCAACGCGCTGCGCAGGGTTTCGGCGGCGGAGCGCATGGAGGCCACCGGCGTGCGCAGCTCGTGGGAGGCGTTGGCCACGAAATCGCGCCGAATGGATTCCAGCTGGCGAAGCTGGGTCACGTCCACCAGCACCAGCAGAAGGTTGCCGGATTCGCCCCGCATCGGCATGGCTTCCACCCACATTCGCATGGGCTTGAGCCCCGAAAGCTCCACTTCGCTGGAGGCCGTGCCGCCGGTTGTACGGGCCTTTCCGAGAATCTCCACCAGATCCGCATTGCGGATGGCTTCAAGCAGGGGCTTGCCGATGGCATCGTGACCCAGCAGAAGCATGGCGCGCAGCGCCGGGTTGGCGTGGATCACGCGATCCTTGGCGTCCACGACCAGCACGCCTTCCTGCATGCCCGAAAGAATATCGTCCAGCAGATCACGCTCGGCCCGAAGCTGAGCCAAGGCCTTGGAAAGACTGGCGGCCAGATGATCGAGGTTCTGTCCCAGGGTGGCGATCTCGTCATGGCCGGTGGCTCGAATGCGCTCGCCCAGCTGGCCTTCGGCCATGCGCCCGGCGGTGTGGGAAAGCTGGCGCAGGGTTCGGGAAAGCCGCCGTGTGGCCAGGATCGCCACCGCGCCCGCAATGGCCAAGGCCAGCAGCGAGGCCGTGATGAGTACCTTGCGCAGATCCGTGACGGCCTCGTTCACCTGAGCGAGGGGCAGAGCCATGCGCAGCAGCCCTGCGGGGCCTTCCGCGCCCTGCAAGCGCACGGCCACGTACATCATCCGCTGATCGGTGGTGGTGCTGTGGCGAACGCTGGCGCCCTGCCCCGAAGCCACCGCCTGCACAATCTCAGGGCGGAAGCGATGGTTCTCGATATCGGGAAGCGCCTGGCGCGATACCTCGGAATCTCCAAGCACACGGCCATCCAGTGAAAGCAGCGTGACCCGAGCTTTGGAGCGAGCGCCAAGTTCGATGGCCAGCGCTTCCCAGTCCAGCGTGGAGCTTTGGCGACCGACGACATCGTGGGCCGCCAATTCGGCTCGGGTGGTGAGATCAGTGCGGATGCGCTCTGTGAGCTTGCGATCCAACGACGTGGTGAGCGCCAGGTCGGAAACCAACAGCGTGGCCACAATGAGTCCCAGTGAAACCAGGATGAGCTTGCCGCGAATGCCCAGGGTCATGCGTTCACCTCTTTGGGGTCGGCCGCAAAGCGGTAGCCGACACCCCTCACGGTTTCGATGTAGCTTTCGGTGCTGCCGAGCTTTTCCCGCAGCCGCTTCACATGGGTATCCACGGTGCGGGTTTCGGTGTCGGCCTGAAGGCCCCATACGTCCTGCAAGAGCGCAGCGCGGGTCTGCACACGATTGCGCCGCTCGTAGAGCAGCAGCAGGAGCCGGAACTCGATGGAAGTGAGCTGGATCTCCTGTCCTTCCACCCAGGCGCGGTAGGCCTGGGGATCGATGCGTAGTTTGCCAAACTCCAGGATGGCGCTGGGATCGGAAACCGCCTGGCCCTGCGTACGCCGCAGGATGGCCTGGATGCGGAGCAGAAGCTCCCGCACGCTGAAGGGCTTCACCACGTAATCCTCGGCTCCCAGTTCGAAGCCGAGCACGCGGTCGATCTCTTCCCCCTTCGCCGTGAGCATGAGCACCGGAATGTCGCGGGTGGTTCCATCAGCTTTGAGTTCTCGGCAGACCTCGGTGCCCTGGAGATCCGGCAGCATGAGATCCAGCAGGATCAGATCCGGCTTTCGGGCTTTGGCAGTGGAAAGCCCCGTGAGGCCATCCATGGCCTGCAGTACCTCGTACCCTTCCTTGCGGAGGTTGTAGGCCAGGATCTGCTGCAAATCCTTTTCATCTTCAATAACCAGAATCCGTTTCATGGCACTCCTTCCGTTCCATTATCCTTTCGACTTTGGAACGAACGTGAAACGATCTCGTGACGATCACGAAGGATCTGTCTAAATTTTTCGGTGCCCTCGTCTTCAGTGATGATGGTGCTGCCGCACCATCTCCACTTGTTCGGCTCGGGGATTGGCTTTGAGCTCGGGAGCCACGAAGATTAGGGTTTTGTAGAAGGTCATGGCCAGCAAAGCGCTCACAGGGATGGTGAGCAGCCAAGCGATGAAGATGTTCCCGGCTAGGCCCCAGCGCACGGCGGTGGCGTTCATCGTAGCGCCCACGCCCATGATGGCGCCGCTGATGGAGTGCGTGGTGGAGACAGGAATGCCGAAATGGGCGGTGGTGAACAGCACCATGGCAGCGGCCGTTTCGGCGGCGAAGCCATGAATGGGTTTGAGCTTGGCGATCTTATGGCCGAGGGTCTTGATGATCTTCCAACCGCCGGTGGCGGTGCCAGCACCCATCATGAGGGCGGAGCCGATCTTCACCCAAAGGGGCACGGCGACTTTGCCCACGCCGGGTTCGAGAAAGCCGTAGGTGATGAGCCCAAGACAGATGACGCCCATGGCCTTCTGGGCATCGTTCTGGCCGTGGGTGAAGGCCATGGCGCTGGCGGAGAGCAGTTGCAGCTTGCGGAACGCGAAGTTCACTTTGTGAACCTGCATGCGCCGCACGATCCAGAGAATCGTGATGATGAGGATGGCCGCCACCAGGAAGCCGAGGGCTGGCGAAATCACGATGAAGGCGGCAATTTCCCGCAGCTTGGCCCATTTCAGGGCACCCAGGCCTGCGTGGGCCACCACGGCACCCGCCAGTCCGCCCATGAGGGTGTGGCTGGTGCTGGAAGGAATGCCGAACCACCAGGTGAGCAGATCCCAGAAGATGGCCGCCAAAAGCGCCGCAATAACCACCGCGGGCACCATTTGCGCACCGTCGGCCAAGCCCTTGGCGATGGTGGTGGCTACCGACGTGCCCACCAAGGCGCCCGTGAAATTGAGGATGGCCGCCATGATGATGGCGTATTTGGCAGGCAGCACACCCGTGGCCACCACGGTGGCGATGGCGTTGGCGGTGTCATGGAAGCCGTTGATGTAGTCGATGCACCACGCCAGCAGGACGATGACGATGAGAGCCAGAGGCACGTATTGAAACATGGTTGCGAAGCCTCAGGCGTTCTTCATGACCGTAGAACCCACGACCTTGGCCGCGTGGTCGATGCGATCCACGGCGGATTCCAGCGTATCGAACAGCTCTTTCCACTTGATGAGCTTGATGGGATCAGGGTTGTTGGAGAAGAGCGCCGAAAGCGCCGAGTGATACACCGCATCGGTACGGTTTTCCAGTTCGCTCACTTCGCGAATGCGGCGACGGATTTCTTCGGGGTTGGACATGTTCCGCAAGCTGCGCACCAAGTGGGCCAGCTGCTGGCAGCCCGCCACGTTCATGGAGGCCAGTTCCCGAAATTCCGGCAGCATGGTCTTCACGTTGTAGAGCACCAGACGATCGGCAATGGCGTCGAGATCATCCAGCACATCGTCCAGCGCGTGAGCCAAGTGGAGGATGTCTTCGCGTTCGATGGGGGTGACGAAGGTGCTATCGAGGCGATCGATGATCTGATGCGTGATGGTATCGCCCTTGTGCTCCAACTCCTTCATGGCGCGGCGGAAATCTTCCCATTGGCCCGGATGATCGGTGAGCACCCCTGATTCGAAATACTTGGCCGCTTCGAGCACGTTGTCTGCCGCCGATTCCAACAGATCGAAAAAGACCATTTCCCTGGGTTTGAGCCAGCGAATGAGCGAATTCAGGGACATGCAACCTCCAAGGGGTCAATCACCCCGGCTCCGATTATGGGGCAGTCTGGCTCCGACAGGATCACAACCTGACAGAATCTGGGAAGAGTTCTTATGAAAGACCGATCAAGCCGACCTACAAGATCCGGTTGCGCTCTCCGCCAGTTCCTCAGGGAAGCAGCGCAGAGGCCTTGACGAAGGCCACCCGTCCCTTGGCTCTGGGCACGAGCTTTTCCAGGGCCGCCACGGTTTCAGGGTAGATGTGTGCGATCACCACCACCTGCCCATCCCGCTTGGCCAACTCCAACGCCCGTTCCCACTGCTTCGCCATGTCATCGAACTCTTTGCTGTCATCGAGGAAGACCTGGCGCTGAAGAGCGGGCATGCCCAGCTTGCGAGCCACCTCGAAGGCCACGGAATCCTTTTCGGTGCGGCTATCCAGGAAGAAACACTTGGCTTCCTTGATCTCCTGGAGAACCCATCCCATGCGCTCCCGGTTCGGCGTGAGTCGGCTGCCCATGTGGTTGTTCACGCCTCGGCGATAGGGCACCTCCAGCAGCGCCTTCTTCACCCTCGCGCGGGTTTCGGACTCGCTTAGATTCGCCATCACCGCGTTTGGGCCGGGATCCTTGCCCGGCCCCGGATAACCGACCGGTTCCATGGGCAGGTGCAGCATCACTTCCTTGCCGGCCTCATGCACCACGGTGGCACTTTCCCGACTGAACTCCAGGTAAGGCAGCACCGCGGCCGAAAAGGCGATGGGCTGGGCGCACAGCCGACGCACCAGTTCCGGCGCCGCGTAGCCGAGATCGTCGATGACCAGGGCCATGCGCGGCAACTCCGCCGTTTCCGACAAAGGGGCAGACTTAGCGCTTCCGGTCGGGCTATCTGGCTTGGAAGGTTTGTTTGTCCCGCGCGCTTCGCTTTTCGATTCGGATCTGGAGATCGGTTTGGGTGGGGAGGGCGCTTTGCGGCGGTCGCAGCCTTGGCTGAACAGCCAGCCTAGCCCCAGCCCCAACAGCAGCATGGCGGTGCCCCACAGGGCCAACGCCGAGGTGGAGGCGCTCCTGCCTCGCGTCTGCCTGCGCCCGGCCATGGATCAGGCCATTTCCGAATCGGCGAGGCGGCCCACGCGCGCATGCAGGGATTTGTCTTCCGCCTTGGGCGGAGCCTTCTGCTCCAGGGCGTCCAGAATGCGCGGCAACAGGTCTTCATCGGCCTTGAGGCCCCGCCAGAAATGTTCCGGGGTGACGCCCTGGCGATCCAGTTTTTCGCCGCCCGCTCCGGTCCAGCGCCGATTCACCAGCTCCACCGCACCGCCCTGTCGCAGCGCAATGCGCGTTCGGTTGAAACCCATGCCCGCCGTGCGATCCCCGAAAGTCGGCGCTCCCTGCTTGCGAAACGCCGCCACCAGAAGCTCGCCAGGCCCCACCGTGCCCACGCCCGAAAGCAGGACCACCTTCGCAAAAGGAGAGGTCTTCGGTCCTTCGGTCAGCAGGCTGGTTTCGGTCTTGCCCGCTTCCTGGAAGGTGGCGAAAGGGCCAGGACCAAAGAAGTAGCCCGCGAGTCGCGCCGCTTCGTTCAGATCGCCGCCGTTGCAGCGGCGCAGATCCAGGACCAAGGGCAGATGGGGATCCAGGCTGGCCGCGAGATTCTTGAATTCCTGAACGCGGCCCTGGGAAAGATCGGAGAATGTCACCACCGAGGCCTTTGCTTCCTTGCGCAGCGCCAGCGCAGGCCGCGCAGGGCGCTCCCTGGTCACGGTCACGGTGCGGGTTTGGCCCGATTGGCTGTCGTAGCACAGCAGTTCCATGGTGGTGCCGGGAGCGCCCAACAGGCTGCGTTCCAGCTTCCAGGCGCTGAGAGGCCCAAGGCTCGCCCCATCCAGCTTGCGCACCACATCGCCCACGTGGAGACCGGCCTTCTCGGCGGAACTTCCGGGCGTCACCGCGATGACCTGGGCATAGATCTGGCTCTTCCGCAGCGCCAGGCCGGGGTTCGCCGAACCCGGATCAGGCAGACTCAGATCCTCAGGGCTCAGATAGGCATTGGAGGGATGGGCCCGCTCCAACGCGCCCTGGATCCCGCCCGACACCACCTTTTCCATATCCGGCGCATCCACGTAATGCTGACGCACCAAGGCCAGCACATCCTGGATATCCGAAATGCCGCCCAGTGGATCCTGGCTGGTCTTTGCCTCTTTGCGCGGCTCCGGTTGCGGCTGCACCACCATGGGATAGGTGAAGGCCGCCACCAGGGGCAGCGTGATCAGCGAGAGCCAAGTGCGCGCGTGCATCGGCTCAGTGTACGCCCTCGTCCGGCCTGCGGAAAGCCATGCGGTAGCCTTTCGTAGGCCTGCGAAAACGCCTCCATACAAAAACGATCGTGGATTTCCTCGCCGGGCCGCGCTAGACTAGCCCTTCCGGCTGGGTAGCTCAGGTGGTTAGAGCGAAGGTCTCATAATCCTTAGGTCGACGGTTCGAGTCCGTCCCCAGCCACCAACGGAAAAGCCCCGACACTTTTGCTGTCGGGGCTTTTATCATCAGAGCCGCAGCATGTTCTTCATCACCATGAACGCCATGGCGGGGTTGGCGCCGAGGCGGCGTTTGAGGTAGTGGGTGGCAAAGCGCCAGTCTTCAGCGAAGGGCACGTAGAGCCGCATGATCTGGCCGCGCTCCACGATTTCCCGCTGTAGTTCGGCGCGGGGCACGCCCAGGAGCATCTGGAATTCGTAGGCGTCTCGCGCCACACCTTTCTGATCGAGGTGCTGGATGCAGCGGCGGATCAGGGGCTCGTCGTGGGTGGCGATTTCCGGATAGTGACCATGCTCCAGAAGCAGCTGCATGCACTCGAAAAGCTTCTCCTTCATCTCCGGCTTTTCCTGGAGGGCGATGTCAGCCGGTTCTTTGTAGATGCCAATGCAGATGCGCACCTTGCACGGCTTGGCGTGAAGGTTACGGATATCGTCGGGAGTGCGGAAAAGACGGCTTTGAAGCACGGTGCCAAAGTTGTCGAAGTCGTTGCGGATGGATTTGAAGATGCGCAACGTGACATCGGTGAGCGTGTGGTCTTCCATGTCCAGGGTGATGTGCGTGCCCTGAGGCGCGGCCGCGGCCACGATGCGGCGAATGTTCTCTTCGCAGTAGGCTTCACTTTCGTGAATGCCAAGCTGCGTGGGCTTGAGGCTGATGGTGACGAAGGGCCGATCCTTCACCGCTTCGATCATGCGGAAATACACTTGCACCGTGGCTTCCACATCCTCGCGCTTGAAGACTTCTTCGCCCAGCAGATCCAAGGTGGTGCTGAGCCCCTGTTTCGCATGGATCTCATCGGCCTTGCCGACGCCGCTGGCCACGCCCTTTCCGGCCACATAGGGCGCGGCAAAGATGCGAACCAAGCGGCCCGGCATAAGATCGAGAAGGATTCGTTTGAGATCCATGATGAACACTCCGCTGGCGGGTGAGCTTTCATCATCTCGAGGATGAATGGCTCCCGCGCACCAGATTCCCGCCATTCTCGTCGCCGCGCAAGGGCCTTGTGGTTAGCGATTGGCGCTTTCCTGCGCCTTCCACCACCGCTGGCCTTCGAGAGGCAGGGTGTCGATGGGATCATAGTAGACGTACTGCTTGGAGGCCACGTCTTCCAGATCCCCTTCGATGGAGGTGCGATAGTTTTTCGTCCAGAAGGACATGCCGCGCTCGGTGTCGTATTCATGGACCTGGTGCACCCAACGTTTGCCCACGAAAGGCACGTCGCACACGATGCGGGGCGTCGCAAAGCCCGGCAGGTAGCCCATGATGCCGTGCTGCAGGTGCTGCGCTTCGGCCAGCGAAACGCGCCAGTGCTCGGCATAAGGAATCATGTCGCACATGTAGAAGTAGTAAGGTGTGATGCCTGCGCCATCCTGAAGGCCGAAGCAGAGATCCAGGAGCTGCGGAATGGAATTGTTGACGCCGCGCATGAGCACGCCCTGGTTGCGCACATCGCGTACGCCCGCATCCAGCAGGCCGCGCACGGCCTTGGCCACGGCGGGGGTGATGGACTGAGCGTTGTTCACGTGCGTGTGCACCGCGAGGCCCACGCCTCGGCTACGAGCCTTCATGGCCACGCGATGAAGGCCTTCGAGCAGTTCCGGCTGCGACCAGTGCTGAGGCAAGCCCATCAACGCCTTGGTGGCGAGACGAATATCGCGGATGCTGTCGATGTCCAGAAGCTGATCCAGGAAGGCTTCCAGATTGCGCCAAAGCATGTTGGCCACATCGCCGCCGGACACCACCACATCGCGCACCGAAGGGGTGCGGCGCAGGTAATCCAGCATGGCTTCGTAGCGATCCGCGTGGGCGCCCTTGAGCTTGTGCTTTTCCACCTGAGGGGTGGAACCGCCCACCAGATCCATGCGCGTACAATGGCCGCAATACTGCGGACACGTGGCGATCATCTCCGCGAGAACTTTGGTCGGATAGCGATGAGTGAGGCCTTCCACCACCCACATATCCTGCTCGTGAAGCGAATCGCGCTTGGCCTTGGGATGGCTGGGCCATTCCTTGAGCCGATCGGAAGCCACGGGCAGCATGTAGCGCCGCACAGGATCGGCGTAGAAAGCTTCAGTGAAAGCCTCACCTGGCGCGGGCATCGGACCATTCACCGCAGGCACCATGGTGTTGAGCATCTGTGGCGGCACCAGGATCGCCATGGAAGCGAACTGCATCTGATCCTGCTGAAGATCCTCGTAGAACCGCTCCGTGAGCAGGTTTCCCATGAGTTCACGCAGCTGGGCGATACTCTTGATGCAGTGGCTGCGCTGCCATTGGACGTTGTGCCATTCCGAAGGCGTAACGTGCTTCCAGCCGGGAAAGCGTGTCCAGTCGGGCTCCACGAGCTCGCGGAAAGAGTAGGCGTAGGGCTGTTCGATGGTGGTCGTCATAGCTTTCAGGATACCGCAAGGCCATGTGAATACATGCGCCACGGCCCCCTTTTGGGGGCCGTGGGTGGACCGGTAAGCCGGATTCTGTCCGATCGCAAGATCGGGAACACCATTCCTCTGGGATCCGCATCGCTGCGAACCTCAAGCAACCTACCCGCCGACTCGATCGGGCCAATCCTCGCTCCTCCTGGAGTACGTCGGCCTATTTGGTTTTGCTCCGTGAGGGGTTTGCCGTGCCCGCCCTGTTGCCAGCGCGGCGGTGGGCTTTTACCCCACCGTTTCACCCTTGCCTGTGCCCTTGCGGGCCATCGGCGGTCTGTTCTCTGTGGCACTTTCCGTCGGGTTGCCCCGCCCAGGCGTTACCTGGCTCACTGCCCGCTCCGCACGGCCTCGACCGGCAGAATTTGTCTGGAGTCCGGACTTTCCTCTGCGACGGTGCCGCAGCGGTGTTCTGGCCCACAAACTAGGGGACATCACTCTGCCCCCATAGTGGGGGCAGAGGTTGAGATTAACGTCGCAGCGACCTACTTTTCCACACTTAGAAATGCAGTATCATCGGCCCTCTGGAGCTTAACGGCCGTGTTCGGGATGGGAACGGGTGTGACCTCCAGGGTAT
>JAJTBC010000208.1 GCA_021287085.1 Bacillota bacterium
GCCTTGTACACGATCCACCACCAGGCATCGCGAATCTGCGTGGGGCTTGGATATTCGTCGTGTTTGGCGATGGGATCGTAGGTGTTCATGCCGATCACATCAAGGCAATCGCCGAAAGTAAAGCTGTCGTGGGCGTCGAAATTGACGCTGTACGTGAGCTTGCCTTTGAAGACCTGGCGCACCGCCTGGGCCGAGGCCCGCCACTGATCGGGAAAGGCGTGGGTGCTTTCCATTTCCGTGCCCAGGCTGTACCACTCCACCCCTTCTTCCTGGGCCAAGGTGGCCAGCTTCACATTGAAATCGCGGTAGTGCTTCCACCAGAGATCCCAGTCGCGGGGCTTGATGTTGCCGCGCCACCAATGGGCGTTTTCGGCTTCGTCCCGCAGGTTGATGGTGGGAAAGAACATCATGCGAAGCCCATGGGCCCGCGCTTGGCGGAACGTCCTCCGCAGCGCCGCTTCGGTGGGGCTGCTGGTAGGGTGGCGCACGATGTCGGTGCTGTCATGCCGCTCCATGCGGTAGATGGCTTGCAGCGTTACGCAGGTGGCGCCGCTCTCGGCGATGCGCTGCAATTCGTCGCCGTAGTCGTAGTCGGGCAGACCCGCGTAGAGGCCCAGCACCATGCCTCTGGGTTGGGGGCGTAGGTAACGCTGGGAACGGTGGTGGAACCAGAGCCAACCCAAGGGCAGGGCCAATAGGGCGGCGAGGGAGAGAAGTCGTCGGACCATACCGATACTCTGCCACGAGCTAGGAAACATCCGATCTTGATGCACTTCTTTATGCTCCCGACCGATTGGCCGATAGAAAGGCTTACGTCCTCTGTCTCGGTCGTTGTTGAAGTCCTTCCAAATCATTTGGTATTCGCGGCTAGAATTGAGGTAACGCAAGGAATTGTCGGGTGTTTCGCATACCATCAAACCTTTCCATCAGACGTCGCCTTCTGCTGTTGCTGGGGGCGATGGTGCTGTTGTTCACGCCGGTGGCCACCACCGCCTTCGTGATCATGGAACAGAAAAACAGCTGTAGCATTTTATTGAAATCCGTAACCACCTATGCCGATATTGCGGCCCATTCGGTGGCGGCAGATCTCGACTTTCCATGGGGCTCCGGGCCTTCGGGAGCCCTGACCAGCCTTGAACCCAACAAGAACATCCGAATGGCCTGCGTCTGGGACAAGGATGGACGATTCTTTCTGGGTTATCCGGCCAATTACCCTAAAACAAGTTTTCCCCAGACCTTGCCCAAGGCAGACTCCCATCGTTTCACCTCCAATTCACTGGAGGTTTTTAGGGTTATCAAACGCCATGACCGCCCGGTTGGAATGATCTATCTTCAATCGAATCTTGACGAAATCCACGATCGTCTTTGGACTGACGCCAAGATTGTGGTGATTGTTTTCATGCTTCTTGTGCTATTTGCATCGATCACTGCTCAATTTATGCATCGTCATATCGCAGAGCCATTGCTTGAGCTTTCCCAGGCAGCACAAGAAGTTAGCGAGGGGAAAGATTATTCCATGCGCCTGGCAAAGAAAATGGGTGGAGAAATTGGAACTCTTACGGATTCCTTGAATGAGATGCTGGCCCAAATCCAATCCAGAGACATGCGGCTCACGGATTATCAAAATCATCTCGAAGATCAGGTTTCCCAGCGCAGCGAGCAGCTCATCAAAGCCAATAGCCAGCTCCTTTTGTCCAAAGAAAAAGCTGAAGAAGCCAATCGGGCCAAGAGCACCTTTTTGGCCAACATGAGCCACGAATTGCGTACGCCCTTGAACGCCATTCTGCTCTACAGCGAACTCCTGGCCGACGATCTGCAGGAGCGGGAGATCGCGGAACTGCTTCCCGATATCGGCAAGATCCAGTCCTCCGGCAAGCACCTGCTGTCCCTCATCGATGAAATCCTGGATCTCTCCAAGATCGAGGCTGGGCGCATGACCGTGTTCCTGGAGGATTGCGATCTGGTGGCCCTCTTCAAGGAGATCGATGCCACCATCGGGCCCCTGGCTGCACGCAACAACAATCGCGTGATCATGGACCTGGACGAAAACCTGCCCTCCATTCGCACCGACGCTCGGATGCTCCGCCAAGTGCTCTACAACCTATTGAACAACGCGGCTAAGTTCACCCAAGGGGGCGAGATTCACATGAAGGCCTTCGCCGAATGGAGCTGGGGGGTCTTCCAGGTGGCGGATACCGGCATCGGCATGAGTGAGGCCCAGGTTCGAAAAATCTTCCGGGAGTTCACCCAGGGTGATGAAAGCACCACGCGGCGTTTTGGCGGTACCGGCCTGGGGCTTTCCTTGTGCCGCAAGCTGGCGACCCTGATGGGGGGCGAGCTTACCGTTGTTAGCGAACTGGAGA
>JAJTBC010000244.1 GCA_021287085.1 Bacillota bacterium
CTCGATGCCGACATCAAACTGGGCATCGGTGGAAACGATTACTCGCCCCGGTCCATTACTCATCCAGTAACAGGCGCGGACCCAGTGCGCGTCGCGGTCATTCCACCATCCCCCGAGGTACACCTCTCCGTTGAATACGGCGATGGCATTGGCAGAGCTTTCTTCATTGACAGCAGTGGCCAGGGCTATTTTGGTGATAGTGGTGCCATCATCCACCCAATAACAAGCTTGGTTGTTCTCTCTTCCAGCCACATAGATTTTGTTGTTGGCCGCCGTGATTCCGAAGGCTTTGGAAGTGGTGCCTCCTAGATGCACGGGATCAGCGGTGTCGCCTCGCCAAAGGGAAGCGCAGTTGTCTGCGGAGCCTGCGGTGTACACGATGTGATTCATGATGGCGAAGCCGCAGGAACCCGTGGAACTGGCGCCGGGAAGCGCATGCATATGGGTACCATCGTTGATCCAATAAACGGCCCGACTGGTGCCTCCGCCCAGGGATTCGTCGCCAGAGATGTAGATGCTGCGCTGCGCCGCCCACTGGGCGTAGAGAACCACATCCACCGTTCCCATGGCGAAGGTTTGGGCTGGAGCGTACGCGGTGCCTGTACCATCCGCTCGGGTGTTCCAGCTCTGGAAGGCCTGACCTGTTTTGACGAGGCTGCCCGTGTTGCCAAGAACTATCACGGCTTGGCCTTCCAAGTAGTGGGTGCCATCCATAGGCACGCTGCCTCCGGTGCTTCCGTTTCCGTTGTAGGTCACCGTGTGGGTGGGAAGGGCGGTCCACCTAGCGTACAGGATCACATCGGCGGCTCCCATGGTGAGGGTTTGTCCCGAAGAATACATGGTGCCTGCGCCATCGGCTTGAGTGTTCCAACCTGCAAAGGCATAGCCCGTTTTGGCTAGATTGCCAATGTTGCCAAGAACAGTGACCGTTTGCCCTTCGAGATAGTGAGAGGCATCTAAGGGGGGAGTCCCCGCCGTTTGTCCGTTGCCGTTGTAGGTGATCCCATGGGTGGGCAAAGGGGACCAGACTGCGTAGAGCGTCACATCTGCGGCACCCATGACAAAGGTCTGGCCTGGGCTGTAGGTGGTTCCGCCACCGTTCATGTCGGTGTTCCATCCCGCAAAGGCATAGCCCGTTTTGGCTAGATTGCCAGCGTTGCCAAGCACCGTCACTTGACTCGCCTGCGGATAGGGCGTGGGAGCGGCGGGAATATTGCCACTCGTCTGGCCATTGCCCGAATAGGTAACGAGATAGGTTGGTATCGGCGTGGGAGGCGTGGAGGTACCTCCACAACCGACTAATGGCAAAAAGACGATCAATGCCAATAATGAAATCCATTTCAGCAAACTATTCATCGAACCAACCTCACTTTCTTGGGTGAATTCCTCAAGGGAGTCTGGCAAAAACTAGCAATGGCAGACGCCTTACTCCACCCAACAGATTGTGAATTGGGGCGGCTTGAGAGAGCGCGATGACTTGGTCAGATCAGAACGATGCCATCGAGGGTCCCTCGCACCTGACGCACATTCAGACTGCGCAAGAGCCGGAACATGGTTGAAATGGAGGGGACCACCAGACCCCTTTCCAGGTTCCAAAGCGTGTTGAGGTGGACTCCGGAGATTCGGCTCAGGCTCTCCTGAGTCAGTCCCATGGATTGTCGCCGCTTCTGGATCACGGCACCGATATTGAGGATCATGACGGGCAGGGGTTCCACCAAATTCGGGAAGGGGAGTTTTCCCGGCGGAAGGGTTGAAGCCACAGGAAGGAAGCCGTCATCGCTCAGTTCCAGGCCTGGAGAACCCAGATGAACTTGAATGAGCGACGCCGTTAGTACCGATGGATCGTGCAACCCGCGCTCGACGTTGCTGATCGTGTTGAGCGAAAGCCCCGTGGCGAAAGCCAAGTCGGGTTGGGTCATGCCCTGGTCCTTGCGCAAGACCGCCAACCGCTGGCCAAAGGCGCGCAGCATTTTCTGCATGGTGTCCAATTGGCTTCTCACAGGAGCGCTTTCCGCCCCAAATCGCGACGAAGCATGGGCGCTCGCCTCGTTTGAATGCGTGGATCAAATAAGAGGATAGCAAGGATGCGAAGTGACTTTTGTGCATGTGTTGTACACGGACTCTTCGGCATCTGGTCGGTGGACGCGGTCAACTGAATCTCGAACCCGTGGTCGCCAACGATTCGCGCGTGGTTCGGTTCCAGCGCTCCACTGGAGAGCCTCCACCGCGCGCTCATCGGGCGTCTGCCGCTCGTGGGTTCGAGTCCAACGGGAAAGAGGCCCTGCTGGGCCTCTTTGGTGGACGCGAATGGACTCGAACCAACGACCTCTACCGTGTCAAGGTAGCGCTCTAACCACCTGAGCTACGCGTCCGGGAACGCTCATTGTAGCTCATCCCGGGCCAATGTCGAGGGTGCTTTCACTCCACTGTGACGCTCTTGGCGAGATTGCGAGGCTGATCCACGTCGCAACCGCGCAGCACCGCGATGTGGTAGGCCAGCAGTTGCAGCGGCAAGGCGTAGAGGATGGGCGTGAGCCAGGGGTGCACTTCGGGCAGCTCGATCACGTCCTCGGCGATGGCTGACAGACCGGGATCCCCCGCCGTGACCAGGCCCAGGATGCGGCCGTCCCGGGCGGCCGCTTCCTGAAGGTTGCTCAGGGTCTTTTCGCGGTGGGCGTCCTTGGGCATGAGCGCCACCACGGGCAGATCGCGGTCGATGAGCGCGATGGGGCCGTGCTTCATTTCGCCGGCAGGATAGCCCTCGGCGTGGATGTACGAGATCTCTTTCAGTTTCAGTGCCCCTTCCAGGGCGATGGGATAGAGCGGCCCGCGACCCAGGTAGAGGAAGTCCTTGGCCTCCTTGAACTGGTGCGCCCAGCGCACCAGGCGCGGTTCCAGGCCGCTCAAATGCTCCAGGTGGGCGGGCAGGGAGCGCAGGCCCTGAAGCAGTTCGGCGCGCAGGGCAGGGTCCACGGTGCCCTTGGCCTCGCCGAGCCGCAGGGCCAGAAGCGTCAATACCGCGAGCTGAGTCGTGAAGGCCTTGGTGGAGGCCACGCCGATCTCAGGCCCGGCGTGAGTGAGCAGCGTGGCTTCGGCCAATCGCGTGGCGCTGGAGCCCATCACGTTGCAGATGGCCAAGGTGCGCGCCCCCCTCGATGCGGCCTCCTTCATGGCGGCCAAGGTATCGGCGGTTTCGCCGCTCTGCGTGATGCCGATGATGAGCGTGCCTTCGGGAATCACCGGCTCGCGATAGCGGTATTCGCTGGCGTAATCCACCTCCACCGCCGTACGGGCCAACTGCTCGATGAGGAACTTGCCCACCAGCCCCGCGTGCCAACTGGTGCCGCAAGCCACGATATGGATGCGCTGCAGGGCGCGCAGATCGCTTTCGCTGAAAGGCAGCTCCAAAGGAATGAAATCGCGGGATTCCACGGGCAGGCGGTTCAGCAGCGTGTTGGAGACGGCCTGGGGCTGCTCGAAGATTTCCTTCTGCATGAAGTGTTTGAAGCCGCCCTTTTCCGCCGCCACGGGGTCGAAGGGAATGTGCTGGGCCTCTCGGACGACGGGATTGCCAGCCAGATCCGTGACGATCACGCCCTCCCGGGTCAGTTCCGCCACGTCGCCATCCTCCAGGAAGATGACCTTCCTGGTATGGCGCAATAGGGGCACCACGTCCGAGGCCAGGAACACTTCGCCCTCGCCCAGGCCGATGACCAAGGGGGGGCCGCTGCGGGCCGCCAGCACCCGCGTGGGATCGTCGGCGTGCATGCAGGCCAGGGCGTAGATGCCCGTCACTTTGCCCAGGGATTGCCGGAAGGCCTGCGTGAAGGTCGCGCCCTGGGCCATGAGGTGAGCCACCAGCACGGGGAAGGCTTCGGTGTCCGTTTCCGACTGGAACACGGCGCCTTCGGCTTGCAATTCTCGGCGCAGTTCCAGGAAGTTCTCGAAGATGCCGTTGTGCACGGCTACGATCTTGCCGTCGGCGCTACGGTGGGGATGGGCGTTCTCCTCCGTGGGACGGCCATGGGTGGCCCAGCGGGTGTGGCCGATGCCCTGGGTGGATGGATCGTGGAGATCCAGCTTGCCGCGGAGGTTGCTGAGCTTGCCCGAGGCCCGGGTCACGCGAAACGCGCCTTCGCCGGAAGCCAGCGCCAGGCCCGCGCTGTCGTAGCCTCGGTATTCCAGGGATTGCAGCCCGTCCAGCAGCAGTGCCGCCGCGCCTTGATGTCCGATGTAGCCCACAATGCCGCACATGAAGGCCTCCCATGGGCGATGGTAGTCCTCTCGAGTCATGGTTCCAATGCGGTGAAATAGCGACAAAGTGTGGTGAATGTCGGTTCGCCGATGCAAACGCTCCATTCGCCGACGTGAGGAAGCCTAATCGTTGACGGGTGAGCGGCGTAGCTTTCCAATGGACCATGGTTCCGCCCTGCGCGGGTTCTTTGTGGAGGTAGCGATGCGGCATTCCCTCTCTCGTTTCCTGTGGCCTGCTTTGGCCCTTTCCCTGGTGGCGGCCAGTTCCGGCGGAGCGGCCACACCCAAGGCCAAGAGCCCCAAGGGGCAGCTTCCGCCGCTGCTGGATCGCGAGATCTTCTTCGGCAATCCCGAAATTTCAGGCGGCCAGCTTTCTCCCGATGGCAAGTACATCGCCTTCATCAAGCCCTTGAAGGAGGTGCGCAATGTGTGGGTGAAGAAGGTGGGCGAGCCCTACAGCGCCGCGCGGCCCGTGACGGCCGATCCCAAGCGGCCCATCGGCGGCTATTTCTGGAGCCGTGACGGCAAGTACATCCTCTTCGTGCAGGACAAGGATGGCGACGAGAACTTCAACGTGTACGCCGTGGACCCTGCCGCCCCTAACGCCGAAGGCAAAGAGGTTCCGGTCGCCCGCAACCTCACGGAAGCCAAGGGCGCTCGCGCCATGATTGCCAGCGTGCCCAGGGTCGATCCCGACATCCTCTACGTGGGCCTCAATGACCGCGATGCCGCCTGGCACGATCTCTACAAGGTGAAGATCAGCACCGGCGAACGCACGCTGATCCGCAAGAACACGGAGCGCATTGCGGGCTGGGTCTTCGATACCAAGGCTAATCTGCGCTTGGCGATGCGTACCACCGACAAGGGCGATACGGAGATCCTGCGGGTGGACAAGGAAGGCTTCGCGCCCATCTACACCTGCACGGTATTTGAAAGCGCCGCGCCCAGCTACTTCCACAAGGATGGCAAGCGGGTCTATCTCGAAACCAACAAGGGCCGCCGCAACCTCAGCGAGCTGGTGCTTTTCGATCCCGAAACCGGCAAGGAAGAAAAGGTGGAATCGGATCCCAAGGGCCGCGTGGACTTTGGCTCTGCCATCTTCTCGGAGCGCACTCAGGAATTGGTCGCCACGGTGTACGAGGATGACAAGACCCGCATCCATTTCCACGACAAGGCCTGGGAAGCCGACTACAAGCTGCTTCAGAAGAAGTTCCCCGGCAAGGAGATCGGCCTGGGTTCCATGACCGACGACGAGCAGCTTTGGTTGATCTCCACCTCCAGCGACACCGATCCTGGCACGCGCTACCTCTTCAATCGCAAAACCAAGGAAGCCAAGCTCGAATACGTTTCCCGCGAAAACTTGCCCCGGGAACACATGGCGGCCATGAAGCCCATCCGGTACAAGTCCAGCGATGGCCTGGAGATTCCCGCCTACTTGACGTTGCCCAAAGGCGTGCCCGCGAAAAAGCTGCCCCTGGTGGTGTTCCCCCACGGCGGTCCCTGGGCGCGCGATAGCTGGGGTTTCAACGGTTATGCGCAGTTCCTGGCCAATCGTGGCTACGCGGTGCTGCAGCCCAATTTCCGCGCCTCCACCGGCTACGGCAAGGCCTTCCTCAATGCGGGCAACAAGCAGTGGGGCGACACGATGCAGGACGACATCACCTGGGGCGTGAAGCACCTGGTGAAGAATGGCACCGTGGATGGCGCCCGCGTGGGCATCATGGGCGGCTCGTACGGCGGCTACGCGTCCCTGGCGGGCGCGGCGTTCACGCCTGATCTCTACAAGGCCGCCGTGCCCATCGTGGGGCCGTCGAACCTGCTCACGCTGCTGGAAACCATTCCGCCCTACTGGGAGGCGGGCCGCGTGGTGTTCCATGTGCGCATGGGCGATCCTTCCACCCCTGAAGGTCGAAAGCAGTTGGAGCGCCAGTCGCCGCTCTTCTCCGCCGACAAGATCAAGATTCCGATGCTCATCGTCCAGGGCGCCAACGACCCCCTCGTGAAGAAGGCCGAAAGCGATCAGATCGTCGTCGCTCTACGGGATCGCAAGTTCCCTGTGGAATACCTCTGTGCGCCGGACGAAGGCCACGGCTTCCATCGCCCCGTGAACAACATGGCCATGTTCGCCGCCGCCGAAGCCTTTTTGGCCAAGCATTTGGGCGGCCGTTATCAGGAAGGCGGAAAGCCTGAAGTGATGCAGCGCCTCAAGGAAATCACCGTGGACCCCGCCACTGTGACCTTGGCGAAGAAGGTGGATTCCGGGACCGTGGGTCTTCCCAAAGTGGCGGCGACCCTCGTTGCGGGCCGTTCCAGCTATGCGGGCACTCTCGCCATGGGGCCCCAGAAGATGAACCTCAGCACTACCCGCGACATCGCAGAGGATGGCGCGACCTGGAAGATCACCGATGCCGTGAAGCTGCCCATGATGGAGATGTCCGAGACCGCCTGGCTCGACAAGGCCACCCTGGCCGTGCAGAGGCGCTCCGTGAAGCAAGGACCCGTCACCATCGAGGTGAACTTCAAGGATGGCAAGGCCACCGGCACCATGACCATGAACGGCAACGCCAAGCCCATCGCCGGTGAGGTGGGCGGCGAAGTGTTCGCCGACGGGGCCGGCGACGATGCTGCCATCGCAGCCCTGCCTTTGGCTTCGGGCTACACAGCGACCTTCCGC
>JAJTBC010000248.1 GCA_021287085.1 Bacillota bacterium
CGCTTCGGCATTCTCAAGCGGGGCGGTGATGGCCGCATCCTGGATTTCGTGGAAAAGCCCACGGATCCTTCCGTACAGACGCGCATGGTGAGCCGCGACGACGCGGATCGTCCCTTCCTCGGTTCCATGGGCATCTATGCCTTCCGCACCCAAGTGCTGGTGGATCTGCTGGAGCAGCATCCCGAGTTCAACGATTTCGGCAGCGATGTCATTCCTTTCGCCATCCAGCGCCAGCCGGTGTTCGGCTTCGATTTCGATGGGTACTGGGAAGACATCGGCACCATCCGTTCCTTCTACGACACGAATCTCCGCATGACCCGGCCGGATGCGCCGTTCAATTTCTACGACGCGGAACGGCCCATCTACACCCATTCCCGCTTCCTGCCCGGCAGTATTCTCCGAAACAGCTGCTTCACCGACGTACTGCTGGCGGAAGGTTGCGTCATCGAAAAAGCCGAGATCACCCATTCGATCATCGGCCTCCGAAGCCGCATCGGCGCAGGCGCGGTGATCCGTGACAGCATCGTCATGGGCGCCGACTACTACGATTCCCATCCCACGGGAACACCACTGGGAATCGGCCCCCACTGCCACATCGAAGGCGCCATCCTCGACAAGAACGTGCGCATCGGCACCGACGTTTCCATCCGTCCCTTCCCTCGCGGCACGGAGATGGATCACGGGGACTGGGTGGTGCAGGACGGCATCGTGGTCGTCCCCAAAGGCACGCATCTGCCCGACGGAACCCATATCGGTCCCCACTAGCACTGCCCTATTCATCCTTCACCTGCCGAGCCACGACTACCGCAAGAGCCTCGCCTTCGCTTTCGGCTGGGATCTCCCAGGCTCCCCTTGGGCGTTCCGTCTCCTTTATGCTGATGTCGAGGGGCATGCATGGGCTTTGAACAGATGAAGATGGGCGATCGCACGGTGCGTCCGGCGCTCTTCCTGGCCCCCATGGCCGGTCTCACCCACTCTGCCTTCCGGCGACTGCTATCGGATTTCGGCGGCTACGGCGCGCTGTTCACGGAGATGGTTTCCAGCACGGCCTTCCTGCGGGAGCAGGTGGACGCTTCTCCCTACACCAAGCGGAGGGCCTGCGAAGGGAACGTGATCTATCAGTTCCGCGTATCGGGGGAAGAAAAGCTGGAAGAGGTCTTTGCCAAGGCCGCCACACTGGAGGCCCTGAGCCTCGACGTGAACCTGGGCTGCCCTGCCCCGGAGATCCAGCAGCAGGCCTCTGGCGCCGCCCTGTTCCGGGATTTTCCGCGCCTCGTCTCGGTGCTGACGCGCATCCGCAAGGTTTACGATGGAACGCTCACCGTCAAGGTGCGTCTCGGCGACGACGATCAATGGCGCGAGCCTTTCATGGAACGCCTGCGGCTTTTCGAGGAGATGGGCGTGGCGGCGCTCACCGTGCATCCGCGCCTTTCCACGGAAAAGCTCAAGCGCCGGGCCCGCTGGGAGGAATTCCCCTGGATCGCGGAGCGCACGCGCCTGCCCCTCATCGGCAACGGCGATATCACGCACCCCGACGAAATCGAGGAACACCGCGAGGCCTTTGCCCCCTTGCAGGGGTTGATGCTGGGCCGCGTGGCTGTCACGCGACCCTGGATCTTTCGCGAGTTCGCAGGAATGGAACGGCTCGACCTCGATCTGGCGGAAGTATGGGACCGCCTCTACCGCTACACCTTGGAGGATTTCCCGCCGGAAAAGGCCTTCGGGCGCATGAACGAATTCAGCTACCACTTCGCCAAGAACTTCATCTTCGGCCATCTGATGCATGCACGGCTTCAGAAGGCCCGCACCCTGGACGAGCTGCGCAGCGAAGCCCTCACCTTCCTCGGCTCCAATCCCGAGCGCCGCCCGGAGCGAGGCTTGGCGTTCACGTAAAAAGGAAGATGCGCAAAGCCAACCTTCTTCATTTACGATGCAAGGCCTGCCGCAGCGCCTCCACATCCTCATGCGTGAGTTCCGGCGTGTCGCTCTTCATGAGGCGGTGCATGACCGCCTGCTGTGAGGGCAGATGCGCAATGCCCAAGGCGTGACCAATCTCGTGGGCCAATACGCGCACGAGCCCATTCCGGCTGGGGAAGTGATAGACGCTGATGGTGCGACGCGCGCCGTCGCGCACGTACTCGCCTTCGGAAAATTCCTCGCCCAGGCTGCGGCCCGTGTCGCCGTAGGCCACCACATCCAGGTTGTGGTGGGCCGCCAGATCGTTCACCACCACCGCCAGACTCTTGAGGGTCTCCAGGTTTTCCGATAAGCGTTCCTGCCGCTGGCGCAGCCCTTCCTGTGCCGAAAACAGGCTCTGGCGCTCTTCTTCCAGCGCCCGCAGCGCCGAGTCGGTGCCTCCCCGCTGAGCCAGAGCGTCTCGACGCGCGTTGAATCGAGCGACCCGCTCGCGCAGTTCCTCGCCATCGCGCTTGAATTGGGCGCTTTCCGAATCGCATTCCTGCTGAAGGGATTCGAAGCGGCTCTTCAAGGTGTCATAGGCGGCTCGACTGTTTTCCAGCTTCAGGTTCAGAGCTTTCAGGCGATCCGCCGCTTCCTGGCGGTAGTCGTAGATCAGGTTCATTTCCACCATGCCGCCGCCCTGGGCGCGAAACACCTCGCGCCCCGCCGCATGGCGCCACAGGCCGGCCGCCTGCTCCACCGCCTCCGCGAATTCCTCGGCACTGAGGCCGAACCGCTCATCCACGGTGCCGATGCGGTAGGTGAGCGGCGCGTAACGCTCCCGGCGCTGCCATTCGTAAAGGCCCAGGCAGGCGATCAGCGCCACCATCAGCAGTGGAAGCCGCCAGAACCGCCGATCTCCCCCGCTCATGGCAGCAAGCCCTCGACAGTTCCAGGGAAATCCGTGCGGATTCCCGAAGCCGGACCTTTGCCGATGGGCGTCATCATGGATCCATCCTGATACCAAGTTGCTGTCAAAGTCATCCGGGACTTGGACGGCTCCATGCATGAACCAAGGGGAACAGGCTCTCGCGAGCCTGTTCCCCTGATTTTCGAGCCCTTGAAAGCTAGGCTTCCTTTTCTTCCTTCGCCGCCTTGGGCTTGCGGGTGCGCTTGGGCTTGGCTTCGGTGGCCTCTTCCGCCTGGGCAGGAGCTTCCGC
>JAJTBC010000325.1 GCA_021287085.1 Bacillota bacterium
TCTAATTTTTGTTTTTGGGTAATAATTTAATTTTTTAAAAAGGGATGGATAAACATTAATTGAAACCATGCGCCTTCTCAGTGTCCTCCTCCGTGCTTTTCCCTCCGTGATCTCCGTGCCTCCGTGGTGGATTAAATATCAATAAACATGCTCATTAATGCCGATTTCATTTAATTGTTGGTGTTGAGGTTCCCATGCGTTCCATGACTGCTTATGCCGAAATCATTCGTTCCCTGGAGCGGGGGCAGCTGCGCTTGACCCTGAGGAGCGTCAACCACAAGGGATTGGAATTGAATGTCCGCATGCACCCGGCGCTTTTCCCCCTGGAAAACGCGCTACGGGCCGCAGTGCGGGAAAACGCCAGTCGCGGCAAGTTGGATCTCATGGTGGAAGTGCAGGACGAGCCCTCCCTGGAGCCTCAGGTGAATCGCCCCCTGCTGCGAAGCGTTGCCAAGGCCTGGAAGGAGGAAGCGGATTGGCTGGAACTGCCGCCCTTCACGGCGGAGGCCTTCTTCCGCCTGCCCGGTGCGTGGCTGCCGCCTGCCTCCGATCTGGCGGAGCGTCTCGAAGGCGCGGTGATGGAAGGGCTGAAGGACCTGCTCAAAACCTGGAACGAGGGCCGAGCCAAGGAGGCTCAGCGGCTTCAGCCCTTCTTCCAGGAAGCCCTGGAGCGCCTGCGAGCGCTGTCCCAGGCCATTCGCCTCGAATCGGAACAGCAAATGGCGGAGATGCCCGAACAGTACCGCCAGAGGCTCGAACAAATCCTCAAGGATGCCCAGCTCCAAGGACAGCTTCCGCCGGAACGGATTCTCGCCGAGGCCGGGGTGCTGGCCGAACGCCAGGACGTGCGGGAGGAGCAAGTGCGCCTTGATGCCCATCTGGAGGACTTCGCCGAGCGCCTGAAAACCCATGCCCTGGGTGGCAAGGCTCTGGACGTCTGGTGCCAGGAGGTGCTTCGGGAGCTGAACACCTGCGGCTCCAAGTGCAAGCGCCTCGCCATGACCCGCGCCGTCATGGAAGCCAAAGGCGTGCTGGACCAGATTCGGGAGCAAAGCGCGAACCTGGAATAACGAGCGAAAGGTTCACTACACGAGTTCAGTTTGTCTTGTGTAAGAAAAACAAGATGGCAGGATGCACAGGATTAAAAACCAAAAGGTTTTTCTTTCTTTGTGCCCTTTGTGGTGATCTTTTTCAGTTCTCGGATTTGAGCGACCGCTGCATGAGGCGATCCAGGGCTTCGCGGGGATCGGCCCCCTGGATGAGGCGGGCCACTTCCTGGGTGATGGGCAGTTCCAGACCCACTTCGGCGGCCAAGGCCAGGGCGGCCTGGGTGCTGGCGACGCCTTCCACCACTTGTTCTCCCATGGAGGCCGTGGCTTCCTGGGGCGATACGCCGCGACCCACCAATTCTCCAAAACGGCGGTTGCGGCTCTGGGGCCCCGTGGCGGTGAGCAGCAGATCGCCCATGCCTGCTAGTCCCGTGACGGTTTCAGGACGCCCGCCCAGCTTTTCCACCAGCCGCGCCATTTCCGCCAGCCCCCGCGTGAGCAGCGCGGCGCGGGCGTTGTTGCCCAGGCCCAGGGATTCCAGGCACCCCGCAGCGATGGCCAGCGTGTTCTTCAGCGACCCGCACAACTCCACGCCCGTCACATCCCTGGAGAGGTAGAGTCGCAGGCGGGGCGTGGCGAGCTGGGCCTGGAGGGCCTGGGCGCTGGCGTCATCAACCCCTCCAGGCAGGGCCAGTACGATGGCGGCGGGCAGTTCGCGTGCCACTTCATCGGCAAAAGAGGGGCCCGAAAGCACGCCCACGGGCAGGCCCAGCAGCGGCTCCAAGGCCTGGGAAAGGCGCTGATGGGTGTTCAGCAGCAGGCCCTTGCTCACATGCAGCATGCGCTGGGGCCGCTGGGAAGTGCTCGCCGCCAAGCGGGACCACACTTCCGCTGAAATCTGCGTGGGCAGTGCGCTGATCCACAACGGCGCGGCCAGGGCTTCGTCCGGTTCCACCACAGGCTTCACAACCTCGGGCAATTCCGCATGGGGAAGCCGGGGATGGCGGCGGGTGTGAGCCAATTCCTTCACCGCTTCGGGCGGATGGCCCCACAGCGCCACGCGGGCGCCCTGTCGGCCCCAGGCCATGGCCAAGGCCGTGCCCCAGGCGCCGGAACCGAAAACGGCGATATCGGCGCGGCTCACGGCTTGCCCTTTCCGCCCCAGAGCTTGGATTCCGTGCCGTTCAGCAATCGCTGGATGTTGGCGCTATGGCGGCGCACCACCAGCAGCGGCAGCAGCACCCAGGCCGCGACGCCGTACCGGGCCAGGTTCTCGGAAAGGAAGGGCAGGCAGGCCCAGGCGCCGAAGAGCCCTAAAGCCGTGGGAATGAGCACCAGGGCGGCCACGATGCTCGCCAGGCTCACGTAGCGGAAGATCCCCAGCACCAGCGCAAAGGCCCCCAGGCTGGGCAGCACCATGGCCGGATGGTAGCCCAGCACCGCGCCCAGGGCCGTGGCCACGCCCTTGCCGCCCTGGAACTTGAGCCAGGGCGTGAACATGTGCCCCGCTGTGGCCGCCACGGCGATCCAACTCAGAGCCTCGGCGGGCAGCCCCGCTCTCTTTGCCAGGAACACCGGCACGAAGCCCTTGGCCGCATCGAGGATCAGGGTCAGAATGCCCAGCCCCTTGCCCCCGGAGCGCATCACGTTGGTGGCTCCGATGTTGCCCGAACCCTGGGAACGCACATCCCCCTTGCCCGCCAGCTTCACCAGGATCAGCCCGAAGGGGATGCTTCCCGCCAGAAAAGCCCCCAGGCACCAGAGCAGAAAAGAAGTCAGATCCAGATTTCCCATGGAGGCACTTTAGCACCGCGGGAAGGATCCTGGGGCCGTGTCCGCATCAGGGCACTGTGGTCTCCAGGGGCTCCGTGCTGTGCTGCATCCCCAGGAAAACCTCCCTTACCTCCTGACCATCTCCCTCCTCAAAAAATCCAACGCCAGCGTGGTGCTGCGGGCCTGGACATCGGGGCGGTCGGCGGGGAGGTGGCTGTGTTGGGTGCGGGTGCCGTGCGGCCCGGCCACGGCGAAAAAGGAGGTGCCCACGGGGGCGGGGCCGTGGGGGTCTTCGGTGGGACCGGCGTTGCCGGTGATGGCGAGGCCCCAGGTGGCGCCCAGCTTGGCTTTCACGCCCTGGGCCAAGGCTTCGGTGACGGCGGCGGAAACCGTTCCCTGGGCGAGTTGGGCCTCGGAAAGCCCCGCCAGAGCGAGCTTGGCTTGGGGTGTATAGGCCACGGCCCCGCCCAGAAAGGCCCCGCTGGCGCCGGGCACGGCGGTGAGTCGTGCGGCCACGCGGCCTCCGGTGATGCTTTCGGCCAGGGCCAGGGTTTCGCCTCGCGCCATCAGCAGATCGAGCACCGTGGATTCCAACGTGCCTTCGCCGGTGCAGATGCGATCCTCGCCCAGTTCTAGCTCGAAATCCCGGCGGGCCGCTTCCAGGGCTTCCACCTCCGTGCTGCGGGCCAGCAGTTCCACCTGGCCCAGGCTCGCCAGGATCGTCCACTCCAGATGACCGTGGCGTTGGCGCAGGGCGGCGGTGCGATGTTCCAGGGCGCTTTCGCCCACGCTGCCCACCAGCATCCGCAGCGTGTGGGTGGGGCGATGGGCGGCGAAAAGATTCTTCAGGCGGGGCTCGATGTGATCCAGCCACATGCGCTTCATTTCCTGGGGCGGGCCGGGCAGCATCACGATGCGGCGGCCTTGGTGTTCCCACCAGCAGCCGGGCGCGGTGCCCACGGGATTGGGAAGGGCTTCCGATCCCAGGGGCATCAGGGCCTGCTTGGCGTTGTTGGGCGGGCAGGGACGCTGGCGGGCCGCGAAGAAGGCTTCGATCTCGCGCCGCAGATGGGGCTGGTCGATGAGAGGCGCGCCCAGCACCTCCGCCCACACTTCCTTGGTGAAATCGTCGAAGGTGGGCCCGAGACCGCCGGTGCAGATCACGAGATCCGAGCGCGGCAGGGATTCCTGAAAGAGCGCCGCCAGGGCCTCGCGATCATCGCCGATGGCGGTCTTGCGCTGGAGCCCCAGGCCCATTTCCATCAAGCGCCGGGCGATCCAGATGGAATGGGTGTCCACCCGTTCCGTGGTGAGCAGCTCGGTGCCAATGGCGATGGATTCGATGCGAACAGGGGTGGGCATGGGATGGGAACAGGGTGGAAAGGATGAAAAGAAAAAGATGAAAACAGGATGGCAGGATGAACAGGATGGGAACGGGGATGGCTTTTCTGGGTGATCTCCTGCCTGTTTTTTCTCCTCGTCCTCTGGGTTTCTGCGGTGAATTGAAAACAGGATGAACAGGATGAAAACTGGGGCCGCCTTTCCTCCGTGATCTCAGTTTCTCTGTGGTGAATTGAAAATAGGATGACGGAGATGTAAGGCGGGCAGGATCAGTAGGTGCGGTAGAGGTTGTCGCGCTCAAGGGGGTCGAAGCCCGCTTCGCGGATGAGCCGCTCCAGGTGGGCCTTGCTGAGGCCCTGGGGCGTCTTGGCCCCGGCCTGGTGGGCGATCTCTTCTTCGATCACCGTGCCGTCCAGATCGTTGGCGCCATAGCTGAGGCCGATCTGGGCCAGCCCTTCGGAGATCATCACCCAATAGGCCTTGATGTGGGGGATGTTGTCCAGGAGCAGCCGCGCTACGGCGATTTCGCGGAGATCCTGGGTGCCCGTGGTTTCGTGGATGATGTGGGTGCGGCTCAGCTCGTTGTCCTCGATCTGATAGGCCAGGGGGATGTAGGCCAGGAAACCGCCGGTGCGGTCCTGCAATTCCCGCAGGCGCAGCAGGTGGTCCACCCGATGGCGCGGCGTTTCGATGTGGCCGTAGAGCATGGTGCAGTTGGTGGGAATGCCCTGGCGGTGGCAGATCTCGGCGGTGCGCAGCCAGATGTCGGCTTCCTTCTTGCCCACGCAGATTTGTTCGCGGATCTCGGAATCGAAGATCTCCGCCCCGCCGCCCGGGCAGCTTTCCAGGCCCGCCGCCACGCAGCGGCTCAGGAACTCCTCCACGGAAAGGCCGGAGATGCGGGCGTAGTAGTCCATCTCGATCATGGTGAAGACCTTGAGATGAAGCTGCGGGAAGCGGGCCTTGAGGGTGCGGAAAAGGTTCTCGAAGTAGTCGATCTTGAGCTTGGGGTTGTGGCCTGAGGTCATGTGCAGCTCGCGGATGCCCGCGTTTTCGGGCTTCTCCAGCTCCTTCACGATGTCCTCGGCGGAAAGGGCGTAGGCCCTGGGATCGCCGGGCTTGGCCTGGAAGGCGCAGAACTGGCAATGGGTGTAGCAGATGTTGGTGTAGGAAAGCCGACGGCTCACCACGTAATAGGCCTTGCGGCCGTGGCGCTGAAGGCGCACGTGGTGGGCCATGGCGCCCAGGCCCGTGAGATCGGGCGTGTCGTAGAGCAGCAGGCCATCGTCGAAGCTGAGCCGCTCGCCCTTGAGCACTTTGTCGCAGATGGGATGCAGGCGTTCATCGGAAAGATGGCGATGCAGGGGCAATGGCATGACGTTCTCCGCTCGCCAGTGTAGCTTCTTCCGTTGGCGTCTCAGGAACGCGGGCGGCGGGAGGGAGGCTCAGGGTTCGCGATGCCGCGCCAGAAAAGGTCGAGCCACATGCGTTCGGCCAGAGGCAGCATGGGCTGATCCGGCAGGTGGGGCATGTGGGGAGAAAGCGCGGGCACCAGATCCTGGATCTCCAGGTAGGTTCCTGCGAACAGGAACGCCACGATGGGCGCCTGGAGATCGGCCCGAAGTTCACCCGAAGCGAGGCCCTGGGCAAAGACGTCGCTCAGCGCCTCATGCACCTGGCGAAGAGGATCCACGAGATGGGGCGTCACGGACTCTGCTCCTTGCACGATCTGCCCCCGTACCACGGCGCGGAAACCGGCGTCGTCCTTCACGTATTCGGCCAAAGCCTCGATGATTTGGTCCAGCTTCTGGCGGGTGGAAGCTCGAGACTGCGCAACGCTTTGGAGGCGAGGCACCAGCACCTTGAACTTGCGTTCCAGCAGGGCGGTGAAGATCTGCTCTTTGTTCTCGAAGTGGTAGTAGAGCAGGGCGGGATCGCATCCGGCCCGGCGGGCGATGGCTCGCACGCTGGCCCCGGCCATGCCTTCCTCCGCGAAGACGGTCTGGGCCGCGTCCAGGATGATGGAAGGTTCCATCCGAATCTTTTTCGGGCCGCGCGTCTTGGGCGAAACCGGGGGCTTGGATGAGGAGGGTCGAGTCAAGAGAGCCTCGCGAAGATTTATTCAACCACTGTTGAATAATGGACCTGTTCGGCTCCGAAGGCAAGCGGGGCCTCGGATCAGGGATTTTTTTCGCGTATGATTTAATACATCGGAATCATGATCAGGGAAGTCCGCCGGGTTCCCTTACTTCTCACCCCCCATCGACTTAGGAGTGTTGTATGTCTTTGGAACTCGCGAAGCCTCTCTACACACGCATGGCCCAGATTCTGCCCAAGGCCAGGGCCGCGTTCGGTCGCCCTTTGACCTTGGCAGAAAAGATCCTGGTGTCCCACGCGGAGGATTTCGACACCCAGGCTTGGGAGCGAGGGAAGGCCATGCTGGTGCTCCAGCCGGATCGCGTGGCCATGCAGGACGCCACGGCGCAGATGGCGCTGCTGCAGTTCATGCAGTCCGGTCGCAAGCGAGTGGCCGTGCCCAGTTCCATCCATTGCGATCACTTGATCCAGGGCCGCGACGGCGCCGAAAAGGATCTGCCCAGGGGCCTGGACGAGAACCGCGAAGTCTTCGCCTTCCTCTCCTCCGTGGGAAAGAAGTACGGCATCGGCTTCTGGAAGCCCGGATCGGGCATCATCCATCAGGTGGTGCTGGAGAACTACGCGTTTCCCGGCGGCCTCATGATCGGTACCGATTCGCACACGCCCAATTCCGGCGGGTTGGGCTTCATGGGCATCGGCGTGGGTGGCGCCGACGCGGGCGAAGTGATGGCGGGTCTCGCCTGGGAAGTGCTGCATCCCAAGCTCATCGGCGTGAAGCTCACCGGCAAGCTCCAGGGCTGGACCTCCCCCAAGGACGTGATCCTCAAGCTCTGCGGCCTGCTCACGGTGAAGGGCGGCACCAACAAGATCGTGGAGTACTTCGGCGAGGGCGCCGAAAGCCTCTCGTGCACGGGCAAGGCCACCATCTGCAACATGGGCGCAGAACTGGGCGCCACCAGCTCCATCTTCCCCTTCGACGCCAAGATGGCCGAGTACCTTCGCGGCACCAACCGGGCCGATCTGGCGGCCTTGGCCGAAGCCCACGCCGCGATGCTGAAGGCCGATCCCGAAGTGCTGGCGGATCCTGCCACGTACTTCGACGAACTGGTGGAGATCGATCTTTCCACCCTGGAACCCCAGGTGGTGGGCCCCCACACGCCGGATCTCGCACGGCCCGTCTCCGCCATGGCCGCCGAGGCCAAGGCCAAGAACTACCCCATGGAATTGCGGGCCACCCTCATCGGCAGCTGCACCAATTCCTCCTACGAGGACATCAGCCGCGCCGCCAGCCTGGCCCGGCAAGCCCTGGCGGCGGGCCTCAAGGCCAAGGCGCCGCTCTTCATCTCGCCGGGTTCCGAGCGGGTGTACCGCACCATCGCTCGGGACGGATTCCTGGAAACCTTCGCGCAGATGGGTGCCACGGTGCTCACCAACGCCTGCGGTCCCTGCATCGGCCAATGGCATCGCAGCGACGCGGTGCCGGGCCGGGCGGATTCCATCATCAGCACCTTCAACCGCAATTTCCCTGGCCGCAACGATGGCGTGATGGAAACCCACTCCTTCCTGGCCGGGCCTGAACTGGTCATGGGTTATGCCTTCACGGGCACCTTCGCCCTCGATCCCGTGCATGACGCGCTGGAAGGCGGATTCCGCTTCCAGCCGCCCCAGGGCGACGAGCTGCCGCCCAAGGGGTTCGTGGGCGGCGAGGACGGCTACGTGGCTCCCGCCGAAAACGGCGATGGCGTGGTGGTGGAAGTGGCCCCCGACAGCGAACGCCTCAGCCTCCTGGCGCCCTTCGCCCCCTGGGACGGCAAGGATTTCATGGGGTTGCCCCTGCTGGTGAAGACCAAGGGCAAGACCACCACGGACCACATTTCTCCGGCGGGCAAGTGGCTGCGCTATCGCGGCCATCTGGATCGCATCAGCGACAACATGTTCCTGGGCGCCACCAACGCCTTCACGGGCGAAGCGGGCAAGGGCGTGAACATCGAAACCGGCGAAGGCGGCCTCACCTTTGCGCAGATCGCGCGGCAGTACAAGGCCAAGGGCCTGAGCTCCGCCGTGGTGGGCGACGAGAACTACGGCGAAGGCAGCAGCCGCGAGCACGCCGCCATGTCGCCCCGTCATCTGGGCGTGAAGGTGGTGCTGGTGCGCAGTTTCGCCCGCATCCATGAAACGAACCTGAAGAAGCAGGGCATCCTGCCCCTGGTGTTCGTGGACCCCGCGGATTGGAACCAGGTGGAGTACAACGATCATCTCAATGTGGTGGGCCTGGCAGCTTTGGCCCCCGGCAAGCCCGTGACGGTGCAGCTGGTGAAGGCCGATGGACGGGTCGTGGCCATTCAAGCCAAGCACACCCTCACCGATAAGCAGATTCAGTGGTTCAAGGCCGGTTCGGCCCTCAATGCCTTGGAGCGTGAATAGTCCCTCTTTTCCTTCAGGAGATCGTCATGAGCCAGACCGCCAAGCTCGAGTTGGAAGGCAAGACCTTTGAGTTCCCGGTGATCGTGGGTACCGAAGGGGAAAAGGGTGTGGACGTGCGAGACTTGCGCGCCCGCACGGGCTACATCACGTACGACGAAGCCTACGGCAACACGGGCAGCTGCCAGAGCCGCATCACCTTCATCGATGGCGAGCAGGGCATTCTGCGCTACCGGGGCTATCCCATCGAAGAGCTGGCCGAAGGCTCCACCTTCGTGCAGATCGCGTACCTGCTCATCTTCGGCAAGCTGCCCACGGAGCCGGAACGTCAGCGCTTCTCGGATCTGCTCACCGACTACCAGATGATCCACGAGGACATGAAGTTCCACTTCGAGGGCTTCCCCTCGGGCTCGCATCCCATGGCCATGCTCTCGGCCATGATCAATGCGGCGGGCTGCTTCATTCCCGAAGTGATGAACCGCTACGAACCTGCCATTTTCGAACGCCAAGCGGCGCGGCTCATTTCCCAGGTGCGCACGTTGGCCGCCTACGCCTATCGCAAATCCAGGGGCCTGCCCGCCATCTATCCCAAGCGGAAATACCGCTACACCCAGAATTTCCTGCACATGATGTTCTCCGAACCCGACGAGGACTATCACCTCGACCCGGCGGTGGTGGATGCGCTGGATCTGATCTTCCTGTTGCACGCCGACCACGAGCAGAACTGCTCCACCTCCACCGTGCGCATGGTGGCTTCCAGCCGCGCCAACCTCTTCGCCAGCGCCGCAGCCGGGGTCTGCGCGCTGTGGGGCCCGCTGCACGGCGGCGCCAACCAGGCGGTCATCGAAATGCTCGAAGAGATCCAGATCCAGGGCGACGATGGCAGCCGCTTCCTGGAGCGGGTGAAACAGCGGGACGGCCACGCCAAGCTCATGGGCTTCGGCCATCGCGTTTACAAGAATTTCGATCCTCGCGCCCGCATCATCAAGAAGGCCTGCGACGTGATGCTCGACAAGATGGGCATCCACGATCCCCTGCTGGACATCGCCAAGAAGCTGGAAGAAACGGCCCTCAACGATCCCTACTTCGTCGAGCGCAAACTCTATCCCAACGTGGACTTCTACAGCGGCATCATCCTCAAGGCCATAGGCATTCCCAGCGAGATGTTCACGGTGATCTTCGCCATCGGCCGCATGCCCGGCTGGATCGCCAACTACAAGGAAGTGATCGAGTCCTCCGACAGCCGCATCTACCGTCCTCGCCAGATCTACCAGGGCGAGATCCAGCGGCCCTACGTGCCCATCGAGGAACGGTAGAACGCAGACCGAAAAAGCGTTCACCACGGAGGCACGGAGGACACGGAGAAAAAACACGGAGA
Source organism: Bacillota bacterium (assembly GCA_021287085.1). GTDB lineage: Bacteria > Acidobacteriota > Holophagae > Holophagales > Holophagaceae > JAYREN01. The sequence continues at coordinate 10,060 of JAJTBC010000325.1, forward strand.
AGATCACGGAGAAAAGCCCTCTCCGCTTTTATTCTGCTCACCCGGTTTTCACTTCACCACGATCGTTCTTTGGTCTCGTGTATCGGCAACGCCGATACCGAGAGGTTGGGCAGAAAAGCCTTTCCCGCTTTTATCCTGTTCATCCTGCCATCCTGTTTTCACTTCACCACGATCGTTCTTTGGTCTCACGTATTGGCAAAGCCGATACCGAGAGGATGCGCAGAAAAGCCCTCTCCGCTTTTATCCTGCTCATCCGGTTTCAGCTTTTCCTTAGCAGCTGCGCCATGCTCTGGGCCAAGGGGCCTTTGGCCTCCTGTTCCACTTCATGCATAAGGTGTTGGCGACCGTTGGGAAGCTGGATGAGGGTCTTGGCCGCGACGAGCCTCAGGGGATCGGGGATGCCACGCTTGAGGATCGATCCGCGGGATCGTATCAGGCCCAGGAGGAGTTCCGTGGCCTCTGGAAGGCGGGTCTCGCCGATGGCCTGAATGGCGGCGGTACGGGAGTCCATGGGAACCTGGCGATCCGAGGCCAGGGATTCCAAAGCCCGTAGGGTATCGGATTTCCGAAGCGTACCCAGCAGTTGCACTGCTTCCTGGCGAATGGATTCGTCGGGATCCTCCAGCCTGGCTACAAGATGGCCCAGGGCCATCTTCCCCCGGCTGCAATGGTTCAGCGCGCGCAGGGCCACGATGCGTACCCGGGCGTCGGCGTGATCCAGGAACGAAGGCAGGCGCTGCAGCGAACGAGCCGTGCCGATCTGGGCCAGCACGAAGAGCAGGTTCCGGGCGTGGTACCACGGCATGGAGGGACGCAACTGGGAATGCAGGGCGTCTTCCACGTCGGGACCGGCGGTGATGAGTACCCGCACCATGCGATCCCGGCGGTTGCGGTCGCTTTCCCGTCCAAGGCGCCACACCACCCGGCGGTACAGGGCATCGCCGATGTAGGTGAAGAGGATCATGCAGGTCATCAGCGAATCCTGCCGCTCCCCTTGGAAGAGGCACTCCAACGCCAGGTCCAGGAAGGCTTCGGATTCCAGGGTTTGGCGCGACCAGCTCAACGGTACGCTCAGGATATGCAGGTCCGTGAGGCGGGTTTGATCCTTGCCTTCCAGGGCGCGGAGAATGCGCACCAGCTTGTCTGGCTGCTTGCGGGCGAGGCGGATGCGCAGACCATCCAGGATGGCCTCCTTCACCAGTCCTGTGGATTCGTCATCCAGATCGCTCTTGTAAGCGGTGATGAGGATCTCCTCCACACAGTCCATCACGTAATCAGGCACCGTGCGCTGCACCGCCATGGGCAGAAAGGCCCTTATGGTGGCAAGTCGCGTGCGATGGGAATTATTGGCGGTAGCTTCTCCCAGATGGCCCACCAGTTCGATGAGCGCGTCGGTGCGGTGGGTCTTCAGCGTGCGGTCCATCAGCTGGGCCCTGGCCTCTACGGAAAGCGCGAGAAATTCCTCAGCAGTACGGGTCTGTTCCAGCTGCTGGGTGAGGTTCTGGGCTTGCCAGGCCAGATCCGCCAGGAAAGACTCCACCAGGGGCCGGGAGCCTTCATCGATGTTGACCAAGCCCTGACGCATGGGCTCGATGAGCGCCGAGAGCTGGCCGGGGAAGGCTGCGGCCACATCCTCCAGGGGATGTTGGAGCACCAGCCAATGCAGCCCTCGCTCCACCAGCATCTCCACTCGGGAAGCCAGCAGCCTGGGCACCAGGTGCTGGAAGGCCAGCTTCAAGCCTTCGGGGTGCTGGGGCAGGCTGCCCAGGCCGCGGCTGATGCTCAGGAATTGATCCGGGCTCAGCTCCTGCAGGGTAAATTCCAGGAGCTCCAGAGCTGCCGGGGACGGTTCGCCCTTGCCCAGGCCCAGACGCACGGCCACGGGACCGAAATGCCGAAAATCCGCCAGGTAGTGGAGCCAGCCCGTATGGTTCCAGGTGAGGAAATCCCTGGGCGCGAGAGCCTTGTGGAGAGCCTGGCGGGTTTCCTGCACCAGCAGCAGCGGCAGATGTGGAGGCAGTGCTGCGGCCGTGCGGATCTGGATGCTCTGGATGTAGCTTTTTTCGAGGTGCCCTCGCAGGCCGCCTTCGTTCGCCATGGAGGAGGCCGGTTGGCCCAGGCCGCCCAGGAGCGATTGCAGTTCGGGAACGGTGACTTCACGATTCAAGGCCAGCTTCTGCACGCCGTGATCCTGGAAAGCCTTCATCAGCGCCTGGATGGAAGGGTTGGCCAGTTCCACCTCATCCCACTGGGCCATGATTTCGGGGGAAAGCTCCACTTCTTCCAGCGACCCCATCAAACGGCCCAGCACCATCGACAAGCCCATGGCATGGCCCGCCAGGTCTGCAAAGGAAATGGATTGAAAGTTCAGCAGCGGTTTGCCCATGACCTCGGCCACTTCCTGAAGGCGAACCGATTCCTCCGAGGATGGAGCCTCGTCTTGGTATGAGAAGGGCGTGGAAAAAAGATCGTTCATCGTCAAAAGATGCAGGGCTAAGACACCCTCTAGGATGCCATCGAACCTCTCCGAACGGCATGGTCTCTCATCGGCCTTTCATGGGCACGGACTGAAATCTGCCTCGCGAGCCAGAAAGCCTGGCGCAACTCCGATGGGCGCTCCGGGCGCTCGCCCTGGGTCCGCGCGGAGCGTCAGCGGCGGCGGCCCGTGAGCAGAA
>JAJTBC010000285.1 GCA_021287085.1 Bacillota bacterium
CCAGTTGTGAACGGGTGTAGTACTCGAAGAGATCGGCGTCATGGGGTGTTTTCATCAGATCGCGGGCCTCGTAGGTGCTGCTGGCGGCGCGACTGCCCGTGGTATCCAGCACCTTGGGCCCCGGCGGCACGTCCGGCGCCACGGGTGCAGCGCCGCGCTGCGCGGGCACCAGCTTCACCAACAGCGTTTCGCCATCAGGCAGCCACTGCATCGCCCCACCCAGCAAGGGGTTCAACTGAATGCCTGGAATGGGTTTGGCCTTGGCCGTGACAGGGTCCAGCAGCCAAAGCTCCATGCCGGTGTCCGAAATCAAGCCCAGCGCGATCTGCGTGCCCGCCGGATTCCAGCGCAGGTTGCTGATCTTCAGGTTGGGCGGCAGAGCCACAGGATGCTGCTGGGGACCTTCCAGCGTGCGCACCGCCAGGTTCTTCAGGTAGCCCGCGCCGTGGAGCGTGTTGGTTTTCGGATGAATGCGAATGCCCGCCAGCTTCAGCATGGGCGCCGCCAGATCCGCCACCTTGGGATAGCGGTTTCGCTCGCCGACCAGGGCGTAGCGCCCGTCTGCACTCACCAGAAAATCCGGGGCCAGGGGCGCGTTGAGCACCTCCAGCACCTCCTTGGGGGGTTTCTGATACCCCGCCGGGGCCTGCGCCACCAGGGGCGCAAAAACCACCCAAGCCCCCAGGGCTACATGAGGAATCGGCACGGGAAAGCGCATCGGAACTCCTTTCATGGAGAGAGTCGGCCAAGGGCCACGACTCGCGTGGAATTTACGCTCCAAGCATGGATGTGTTTAGCTCTCGTCGCCCTTCCTTCCCGGCACCAACGGCTCGTCGGGACCGGGAATGATGGCCTTTTCGCGCAGCACGGAGGCCGCTTGATAGGCCGCCAGCACCGCCGTGCGCACGCGCTGGTAGCTGGTTTCCGTGACCTTGGTATTGAAAGTGAGATTGCCCACCACGTACCAGGATTCGCCGTTGGGCAGCGGCTGCGGCGCGGAAAGTTGGATCTGGGGCGGCATGATGGAGCTGGAGCTGTCCTCCCGCAGTTGCGTCGCCACCCGCTCGCACCAGGCCTGGAGGCGAGGCGTGATGGCCAGCCCTTCGGCTTCGTTGGCCACGGAGATGCGCCCGTACAGGGTGAAGAACAGCCGCAGCTGGGGCAGGTCGAAGGCGGAATTGAGAAAGCCCGCCATGGAGGCGATCTGCTGGAAATCCTTCTGGATGGCCAGCAGCTTGGGGGAAGGCACCGCAGGACCAGGATGAGGCATGGAGTCAGTATGACCGGGATGGCCGGAAATCCCAGGTTTCTTGCCTGCCTTTGCGCCTCCGTGAAATGCTGCTTTGTGGACCGCCGCGAAAGGCGCCGTTAACTTCAATAACGCACCACGGAAGCACGGAGATCACGGAGTGAAAACACCGAGGAGGGCACTGAGAAAAAGCCTTTCGTGCTCCAGAAATCCGAATGATGGTGTGGTGCCCGATGAATAAGGAAAATCCATGCTGTTGCCCACCCTTCCCCTGCTGGATCCCGCCCACAAGGTGGCTCTCCAGGCCCATCTCGACGACCTGACCAAGCCCCAGGGCAGCCTCGGCCGACTGGAATGCCTGGGCATCCAGATGGGATGGATCGCGGGCACGACGCGCCCTCCTGAACCCGAAGCCTTCCTCATCACCTTCGGCGGCGACCATGGCATCGCCCGTCATGGCGTCAGCGCCTTCCCTCAGGAAGTCACGCCCCAGATGCTGGCCAACATGGCCGCAGGCGGCGCAGCCATTTGCGCTCTCTGTCGCGCCCACCGCATCACCCACCGCTTGGTGGACGTGGGCGTGGCCGTGCCCTGCGACTTTCCCGGCGTGTCCCAGCGCAACGTGGTGCGGGGCACCGCCGATCCGCTGGAAGGCCCTGCCATGACCCGCGCCCAGGCCGAAGCCTCCTTCCAGGCGGGCGTGGACGAAGTGGCCACCCTGCCCAACGTGCCCTTTGCGCTCCTCGGCCTGGGGGAAATGGGCATCGCCAACTCTGCCGTGGCGGCGCTGCTGACGGTGGTGTTCGGCGGTCTCACGCCGGAAGAAGCCGTGGGGCCCGGCACCGGCGTTCAGGGCCAGGCGCTGCAGCACAAGGTCGAGGTGGTGAAGGCGGTACTGGCCAAGCATCGGCCCGATCCCTCGGACCCCATGGGCGCGCTGGCGGCGGTGGGCGGCGCGGAGTTCGGCGCCATGGCCGGGGCCATGCTCGCGGGCGCGGCCCGTGGCTGGGCGGTGGTGGTGGACGGCTACATCGCGGGCGCGGCGGCCTTGGTGGCCCTGGCCTTGGAACCGAGGCTCCGGGATTTCCTGATATGGAGCCACCGCAGCGCGGAGCCCGGCGCCAAGCGCCTGCTGGAGCGCCTGGACATCGAACCGGTGCTGGATCTGAAGCTGCGCCTGGGCGAAGGCACCGGAGCGGCGCTGGCCGTGCCCGTGCTTCGCAGCGCCTGCGCCGTCATGCGCGAAATGGCCACCTTCAGCGGCGCGCGAGTGAGCGGCGCCACCGAGAAGTGATCCCATGCGCTCCCTGGTGGCCGCCTTCCGCTTCCTGACCCGCATTCCCTTGCCGGGGCCCGCAACCCAGGTGGAAGACATCGGTCGCGCCGTGGGCTGGTTCCCCCTGGTGGGCGCCTTCGTGGGACTGGTCACCGCAGGCGTCTTCCTGGGCGCAAGGCAGCTCTGGCCTGCCTCCATCGCGGCGGTGCTGGCCATCGGCGCGGGCTTGCTGCTCACGGGTGGCTTTCACGAAGACGGCGCCACCGATGCCACCGATGGCCTGGGCGGCGGCTGGACCCGGCAGCGGGTGCTGGAAATCATGAAGGACAGCCGCATCGGCGCCTACGGCGCCATGGCCCTGTGGTGCCTGCTGGCCTTCCGCTGGGCGGCTTTGGTGACCCTGGAGCAACGCGCCCTGGTGGCCTTTCCCTTCGCCATGGTGCTGGGGCGCTGGTCCATCGCCTTCGTGTTGAGCCTGCTTCCGCCCATCGGCCAAGGGCTGGCCAAGGAAGTGCATCAGGGCCTGGGCTGGCGGCCCTATCTCCACGCCACGGCGCTGGCCGCCCTCGCGGCCTTCCTGGCCTGGAGGCTGGGGGAAACGCGGGTGCTGGGAGCGGTGGCAGCCACGGCGCTGGCAGCGCTCCTCTGGTGCCTCTACCTGCGGCGGCGCATGGGCGGGCATAGCGGCGATCTGCTGGGCGCGGGCAACCAGCTGGCCGAAGCGGCGGCACTGCTAGTCTTGACCCTGTCATGACCCCTCTCTACCTCCTTCGCCACGGCCCCACCCTCGCTTCCCAGTGCGGCGCCCCCCTGGGGCGCATGGATCTGCCCGTCACCACCGAGGCCCAGGCCCAATGGCCCCAGGTGAAGGCCGAACTGCTGGCCCTGGGCCTTCAGCGCGTCTTCACGTCGGATCTCACGCGGGCCAAGGAACACGCCCTGGATCTCGGCCTGCCGACCCTGGTGCTGCCCGATCTGGCGGAGCAGGCCTTCGGCCAATGGGAAGGCATTCCCTGGAACGACATTCCCGGCGCCGACGCCTACCTGGCCAACCCCATCATCGGCGTACCGCCCGGCGGCGAATCCTTCGCCCGCTGCGCCAGCCGCGCCCTCATGGCTCTGCAAGGAGCCCTCACCGGCGAGCAGGCCACGCTGGTGCTGGCCCACGGCGGTTCCCTGCGGGCCATCCTCGCCCATTTCATGGGCCTGTCCCTGGAGCGCGCCCTGGATCTGGCCTGGCAGCCCTTCGGCCTCACGCGCCTCGAAGTGTTCGCACCCAACCGCGCCGTGCTGCGCTACCACAACCGACCTCTGGCCTGAGGCCCCGATTTGTGAGAGGCTGGTCGCTTCACGTGCCGAATGCACGGGAAGCAGGTGCGAATCCTGCGCTGCCCCGCAACGGTGTGCGCCCCGATCCCTGATCGGGAGGCCAAGCCGGAACCACTGGAGCCGAGGCTCCGGGAAGGAACCGGGGGTTCCCCAAGAACCCGCCGCGCGCGAGCCCGGAGACCGGTTCGGCCCTTTCCCAACCGCCGAGGGAGCGGTCCAGGGCCTGAATCGTTCTGGTCCTCGCTTCCTGGCTCCATGCGTGGAGGCATGCGATGGATCTCACTCGAATCACCCTTTTCCTGGCCCTGGGCGCGGCCCTGAACGCGGCCGAGGCCAGCGACGCGGACAAACCCAAACCCAAGGCCGAAGCCAGCGCCACGGTCACTGTCACCGCCGAAGCCACCCCCGTGGAGATCGCCAAGACCCCCAACCAGGTGAAGGTGCTGGACAAGGCGGCCATCGAGCGCAGCGGCGCCACCCAGGTGGCCGATCTGCTGCGGGATCTGCTGCCCGGCCAGATCCTCAGCAACGGCGGCATCGGCACGGCCACCTCCGTGTTCCTGGGTGGCACCCGTAGCCAGGACGTGGTGGTGACGCTGGATGGTGTGCGCCTCACGGACGCCTCGGGCATGGGCAGCGTGAACCCCTACACCCTCTCCCTGGCGGGCATCGAGCGCATCGAAGTCCAGACCGGCCCCTGCTCCACCCGCTGGGGCACCGACGCCATGGGCGGCGTCATCGCCCTGTACAGCTCCGGCTCCGCAGCCCAGGGCCTTTCGGGCAACGCCGCCGTGGGCATGGGCACCCAGGGCATCGCCACCTTCCGCGGCCAGATGGCCTACGGCTGGAACAAAGGCTGGGTGCGGGCGGGCGGCCAGCTCTACACCGAAGATCAGGCCACGCCCACGCAACATCCCTTCCGCACCACCGGCGCTTTTTTGAGCGTGGGCCAGGAAGTGGGCCAGGATGGCCTGCTCACGGTCAGCTACCGCAACACCTACCTCGGCGTGCCCATTCCCTATGCCAGCGTCTCGCCTTCCAGCCGCGGGTACGACGCCAAGCGGGAAACCCGAAACCGCAACGAACAGCTGGTGGGATCGTACCGCACCCTCTTCGGCTCCGATTGGCTGGCAGAATTCACCGTGGGCCATGTGACCCAGAACCGCATGGAACCTGCCTACGGTGGCGGCTTCTCCCCGTACGACAGCCGCCGCACCCAGACCCTGGGGCGTCTCACCTGGACGCCCTCCGCCGCCTTCAAGCTCAGCGGCGGCGTGGACGCCTACGAGGAAATCGGACAGACCGCCGCCTATCCCACCGGCACCGATGAAGGCAAGGGCCGTCACCTGGGCCTGGATGTGGAAGGCACCTGGGAACCCCTGTCCTTCCTGCGTTTCCTGGGAACGGTGCGCCATCAATGGGATCGCCAGAACTTCGTGCAGCAGGGCCCCGGCCCGCGTCTGGACGACACGCGCTCCGATCAGACCACCTGGAAGGCGGGCGTCAACCTGATGCTGGGCGCGGGTTTCCGGGCCTATGCCTCCGGCGGCACCGCCTTCGGCCTGCCCCTACTCTCGGCGGTGATGTACAACGCCAGCAACGGCATCACCATGCCCCTGACCCGGGAGGAAAGCACCTTCGCCAACGTGGGCCTGGGCTGGGAACGAGGGCCTTGGAACGCGCGCCTCGAGGCTTCCCGCACGAACTTCAAGAGCCTCGTGTACTTCGATCTGAACAGCTACGTTTACGCCAACGGCAGCAAGATCCGCACCCAGAGCCTCGAAGGTTCCTTGGGCTACCGGGCGAACCTCTGGAGCCTGGAAGGCTTCTACCGCAACCAGGAGGCCCGGGACACCACCCAGCCCGCCGCCCTGCAGTTGAGCTCCAGCGCCGTGGTGCGCCGCCCCTTCAACACCTTCGGTCTGAAATCCTTCGCCTCCATGGGCGATTTCCGCCTCGACGCCCGCTGGAGCTGGTTCGGCCCCCGCTATGAGAACTTCGGCTACGTGTATCCCACGGGGTCGGTGCTGGGTGCTTCCAAGATCCATTTCAACGATGCATCCCTGAGCGTCACCTGGTCTGCCGCCCCGGAACTGGATCTGGTGCTGCGCGGCGACCATCTGATGCAGCCCAAGGTGTCCGTGGACGAGTGGAAGCGCCGCACCCAGGACGGGCACAACGACGCCTACCTGATCTTCGGATTCCCCGCCCAGCCCCCCACGCTCACCTTTGAAGCGCGCTACCGTTTCTAGATGCGTTTGCTTCGTGCTCTGCTCGCCTTCGGGGTCGCCGTCGCATTGATGGCGGCCCCGCCGCGTCGCGTGGTGAGCCAGACCGTGGGCACGGACGATCTGCTGCTGGCGCTGGCGGAGCCTGCCGCCATCGCGGCGCTCTCCCACCTGGGCCAGGACGACCGCTACGCGCCGTCATTCCGGGAAGCGCGGCACCATGCGAGCCTGCGCAATTCCTCCGCCGAGGACATCCTCCGCTTCAAGCCGGATCTGGTGCTGGCCACCAGCTACTCGCCCCCGGAAAGCGT
>JAJTBC010000031.1 GCA_021287085.1 Bacillota bacterium
GTATCCACGCCGGTGAGTTACACCGTGGAGAATGTGGGCGCGCTGACCCTCAGCTACCCCACGCCCCAGACCTTTGCCCCGAACACCCCCATCTCCAGTCAGTTGCCCACTCTGGGCAACGCGACGCCGGGCCTTCTCACCACGTACGACGTGACCTCGGGTTCACTGCCCGCAGGACTGACGCTGAACGCGGATGGCACCATCACGGGAACGCCCACCACTCCTGGTACATACAACTTCACCGTGACCGCCACCAACGGCAGTCGAACCGTATCCACGCCGGTGAGTTACACCGTGGAGAATGTGGGCGCGCTGACCCTCAGCTACCCCACGCCCCAGACCTTTGTCCCGAACACCGCTATCTCCAGTCAGTTGCCCACTTTGGGCAACGCGACGCCGGGCCTTCCCACCACGTACGCCGTGACCTCGGGTTCACTGCCCGCAGGACTGACGCTGAACGCGGATGGCACCATCACGGGAACGCCCACCACTCCTGGTACTTACAACTTCACCGTGACCGCCACCAACGGCAGTCGCACCGCAACGTCCAACGTGCAGTACGTGGTGACGGCGGCTCCCACGGCCCTGAACTACACCTCCCCTGTGGACGGCACCGCCACCGTGGGGATCGCTTCCAACAACCCCAATCCCTCGGGCGGAACTCCCACCAGCTACACGGTCACGGGAGGCTCGCTGCCTCCGGGCTTGACCCTGAATCCTACGACCGGTGTCATCTCGGGCACGCCTACGACTCCTGGCGACTACACGGTTACCATTCAGGGCTCCAATGCCGCTGGCAGCACAAGCCAGACCGTGACCTACCATGTGGCCGCCTATCCGACGGCTTCGCTCACGGCCAATCCCTCGGTAATTCCCGTGAACCAGGCTCCTGCACTGACCGCTCTCTTCACGGGCGCCCTCAATGGCACGGCCGTCATTTCGGGCGGAAATCTCACCTCCCCGATGACGGTGGGAACGGGCACCAGCATTCCCGCTCCCGCGGAAGCTGCGCCTACGGTCCAGACCTACACGCTGACCGTGACGAGCCCCCAGGGCATCATCGTCACCTCTACCGTCACGGTGCAGTGGGTTCCGGTTCCCTCCGATATCTGGACCGTCACGGTCCATCAGGATGGAACGGGCAGCCCGTACCAGCCCGATCCGGGACATCCCCTTGATGGCCAGATTCGCATTGATGTGCCGAACCAGGGCACCTCTATCTGTGGGGATTCGGTGCTGACCGTGAACAGGGAAACGGCTCTTCCGGGAACCCTTCCTGCATCGGCACGGAATTATTCTCAGACCTTCAACATCGCCTCGAATCAGAGCTATCCCTTCCGGGTTCCCATCACCATCACCTTGGCCTATGATCCCAACGGGGCGAGCCCGAGCTTGACCGCTGCGGACCTTCCGGTGCCGTTCTACTGGGACGCCAACTACGGCCAATGGGTCGCGGCGGGATTGAAATCCGTGAACACGGTGGCCCACACCGTGAGCTTTACCACGCTCTCTCCCGGTCGCTACGTCGTGCTGGGCATTCCGGGCCTCACTTCGGTGAACCAGGCCCTGGACTTCCTCTCCGCCCGAGATGATTGGAGGCAGCTCAATCCCTCGATCTACGATCTTCCTGGAGGCGCGAGCCTTGGGATGTCGTCCTTCGCGGCGTGGTATCAGCCCTTCCGCAAACCGACCAACGGCAATGTGGGCCTCTACAACATTTTCCCCAACTTGACGGATGCCAATGCGGCTTCGCTGATCAGCCGATTGGCCAACGGAACCCAGGACAACTGGAAGGCCCTCTGGAACCAGATGGGCTACGCCCTTACGGATCGCCAGACGGGCCTTGCGCTCCTGACCGGATTGATCATTTCGCAGCAGCCCCAGGTCTTCCTGATGGCGGATCAGCGCAGTGCCTCGCCCAGCACTTCCCTGGCGACGGCGGTGTATGGATTCGACAACACGACCACCCCCAAGCGGTTCAAGGTGATGGACACCAACTACCCCGGCATGAGCCTCACCATTGCCTGGGATCCCAGTACCGGCGCCTTCTCTGCCTATGATCGAGCCGCGGGCTACGCTCCAGCCATCACCCAGTATGCGTTTGAAGGCCAGACCAGCATTCATCGCCTGGCGGATTACGATCGGGTGTTCTCTGGAGCCCAGTCGGGATTCCCCACAGGCACCTATGCCGTCCTCTCTGTGACGGATGTGGCCGGGGTTTCCAGCCCCGATCTCTCGCAGCCCATTGTGGTCTCTTCCTCTGCCAATGTGACTGTGACGGGCACCGTGACCAACGGCGATGCCGCCGCAACCCACATCTACTGGAGCCAGAACGGCAACGCGCCGCGAACGGCCGTTCCTCTGACGCCCGTGGACGCCACCACCAGCACCTTCACGTTCACCATTCCCCAGCTTTCCGATCCCTACAACACCACCATTGCCATTGAGACCGCTTCCAATCCCTGCGATCCCACGTTCGCCCATTCCGGGTACCGGGAATTCACGGTCAAGCAGATAGGTCTCGCCCCGTGGTTCCCGAACATCTGCTTTGAAAGCGGCAACTCAAGCCCGTGGACTCTGGAGCAGGGCTCCAACAACGCCAAGCTTTATCCTGCGGCACCGACGTTTGGGGCTTCGGGTGTGACCAACTACAACATCACCTGGAATCCCGCTTCCGTAGATAGTGCCATTGTCACCCCTGGCTCGGATGCGAATCTGCCAGCCATCCATCAAGTCCTCGATGGATCGTACGCTTTCCGCATCAACAATTCCGCCTCTGGCGCCCACGTCAGCCGCATGTATCAGACGCTCACCGTACCGGGAACCATCGCCATGCCCAAGCTGATCTTCTATTGGGCGGCGGTCATGCAGGATCCGGGTCATAGTCCGGCGGAACAGCCCTTCGTAGATATTCTGGTGCAGGATCTTTCCAACCCGGCCACGCCCCTTTACTACCAGCACTTCTATGCGGGATCGCCCACGTACCCGGGCTGGTTGACGGGCAGTTCAGGTGGTTGGAAGGGCATTCCCTGGCAGAAGGTAACCCTCAACCTCGGACCTCCTCCGGTGCTGGGTGGTGTGCCCCAGGATCGCTCCATCCGCATCATGGGGGTGGCGGCGGACTGCACCCAAACGGGTCATGGCGGCTACGTTTACATTGACGGCACCAATTGCCAATAGATAGACCCCTTTTCAACCCTGTTGATCAGAGAGAATCCCATGCGAATTCCCCTTTTACCGATTGTTCTGATGACAAGTTGCCTGCTCTCAGCAGTGGAACCCCTCGAAGGTGAGAACTGGGTTCAGCTCAAGGGCCTCTACATGCAGCCCTCTAAATCCAATTGCCTGAAAAGCGAGTTTGGTTATGGGGTGGGTGCCGGGCACTGGTTTTCCGATCGCTGGGGAGCGGAAGTGGACTGGCTCCACGTGCCTCTCCAAAGCAATCTGGGCCTGCCTTCGGCCAACGAATGGCAGCTTCAGGCGGCAGCCCTCTACAACCTGCGTCCTGGATCCTCCACCTGGGTTCCCTATCTCCGGGCTGGCGCAGGCATGGCTCACGTGGAAGCGCCGTACAGCCTTCGCCCCGATGCAGAGAACGACTGGGCGTGGCACCTGGGCGCGGGTGTTCAGGCGCGATTCCGCACCCATGGCTTGGCCAGCCTGGAGGCCCGGGTTGTGAACATTCGGGGGACGGAACCCCGGTGGGAGTACCAGGCCATTGGCGGAATCGGGTTCCGCTGGGGCACTCGCCCTGCTCCCCTACCTCCCCCGCCTCCTCCCGTGAATCAGCCGAAACCCGCCCCCGCGCCTGTTCCGGTCCCGGTGGTGCAACCCCCACCGCCACCTCCTCCGCCACCACCGCCTCCGCCGCCGCCTGCCCCCGAGCCCGTGGTGCAGGCCCCGCCCCCCGCTCCGCCGCCTCCCTCCAAGATCGTGCTGGACGAAGCCCTGCTCCATTTCGCCAACGACAAGGCCGTGCTTTCCCCTGGTGCCATAAAGGCCATTCAGGAAGTGGCCCGCAGCCTCAAGGGCTACACCGGTCAGTACGATCTCGTGGTGTCCGGCCATACCTCCAGCGTGGGCAAGGCCGCGCACAATCGTGCCCTTTCGTTGCGCCGGGCCAAGGCCGTGGCGCAGGTGCTGATCGCCGAAGGCATCCCTGCCTCCAAGGTGAAGGCCGTGGGTCATGGGGCCGATATTCCTTTGGCTCCGAACACCACCAAGGAAGGCCAGGCCAAGAACCGTCGCGTCGAGATCGACGTGAAGGCCGCTGCTGGCGTGGAAGTGAAGCGCACCGTGGTGAAGGAATCCTGAAGGCGGCATAGCCCTGCAGCAAGGTCATGGGAGCTTCGTGCGACACTGATGGCACGGAGTTCCCATGACCTTTCTTCCGCCTGCTGACGCCCCGGAACTGGACCATTTCGAGCATCCGCTCTCCAGCCGCTATGCCTCGAAGCCCATGGTGCGCCTGCTTTCGCCGCTCTACCGCATGCGCGTCTGGCGTCGCCTCTGGATCGCCTTGGCGGAAAGCGAGCGGGAGTTGGGTCTGCCCATCAGCGAAGCACAGATTGCGGAACTGAAAGCCACCCAGGATGCGGTGGATCTCGAAGCCATCGGCCGCCACGAATCCGCGCTGCGCCACGATGTGATGGCGGCCATCCATGCCTGGGGCGACCAGGCGCCCACGGCGCGGCCCATTCTCCACCTGGGCGCCACCAGCTGCTTCGTGACGGACAACGGCGATCTGCTCATCGCCCACGAAGCCATGGCGCTGCTGCGCCGCCGTTTGCTGGATGTCATCGCCGCGCTCTCGGCCTTCGCGGATCAGTGGAAAGCCCAGCCCACCCTGGGATTCACCCACTTCCAGCCCGCCCAGCCCACCACCGTGGGCAAGCGCGCCTGCCTCTGGATTCAAGACCTGCTGCTGGATCTGGCCGATCTCGATCATGT
>JAJTBC010000038.1 GCA_021287085.1 Bacillota bacterium
GCGCTTCTGGCCTCGATCCCGGGGGCATCGCCCCAAGCAGTTCCTGGAAATGGTGGGTGAGGGTACGCTGCTGCACCAGACCGTGGCCCGCCTGGGCTCTGACTTTCCACCTGAGCGTGTTTACGTGGTGACTACGGCGGATCTGGCGGCAGAGGCTTGCCGATTGCTGCCCCAGCTTCCTCCCGAAAACATCATTGTCGAGCCCCAAGGCCGCAACACCGCGCCCTGCCTGGCCTTGGCCCTGGTGACTCTGGAGGCGCGGCACCCCGGCGCCGTGATGGTGGTGCTGGCTGCCGATCACTGGATCACGGCGCCCGACCTTTTTCTGGAGGACCTGGATCGGGCGGCCCGCCATGCGGTTTCCACCCACGATCTCGTCACCTTCGGCATCCGTCCGGCCTATCCCGAAACGGGCTACGGCTATATCGAGACTCAGGGCGAGGGCGAGATCCGCAAGGTGCAGGCCTTCCGCGAAAAGCCGCCCTTGGCCACCGCCGTGGAATACGTGCAGTCCGGTCGCCATTTCTGGAATTCCGGCATGTTCGTATGGACCTTGGCGGATATGCGCAAGGAGTTGCTGGAGCACAGCCCCGATACCCTGAAGCCGCTGGATGCCTGGGTTGCTTCAGGGCGCGACAAGGCCACCTTGGCCGAGGCCTACGGTCGCCTGCCCAAGACCTCCATCGACTACGCGCTCATGGAGAAATCCCATCACGTGGCCGTGGTGCCTGCCCGCTTCGGCTGGTCCGATGTGGGCTCCTGGCCAGCGGTGGTGGATTTCCATACGCCCGATGCGGAAGGCAACGTGGTGGTGGGCGACGCGGTGCTGGTAGATTCCGCCAATTGCGCCATCTTCGGCGGCAAGCGTCTGGTGGCGGGTTCCGGGCTTTCCGATCTCATCGTGGTGGACGAGGACGACGCGCTGCTGATCTGCCGCCGGGACAAGGCCCAAGGCGTGAAGGACATCGTGGAGCGGCTGCAGAAGCAGGGCCGCACCGATCTTTTGTAGCGGAGGCAATATGCAAGCTCCCACTCCTCTCCATGTGGACAAGCCCTGGGGTTCCTTCGACCAGTTCGTGCTGAACCAGACCTGCACAGTGAAGATCCTCACCTGCAACCCTGGTCAGCAGTTGAGTCTCCAGAAGCATCGCCATCGCGCGGAACTATGGATAGCCCTGGACGATGGCGTCATCGTGGAACTGGATGGCAAGCTGCTGACTCCCGACCGCAATGCCCAGGTCTGGCTGCCCGCGGGCTCCGTGCATCGCCTGAGTTGTGCCGCTCAGACGCCTCACCCCGTGCGGGTGATGGAAATCAGCCTGGGTCACTTCGACGAAGGGGATATCGAGCGCCTGGAAGACGTGTACGGCCGGGCCTGATCCATCCTTGAGGGGCCTTCTGGAACGGAAGGGCGAAAAGGCCCTGGAGAGTTCTGGTTTGAGCTAGAATGAAGGTCGAGGTGTTCCTTCGGGAACTTCCCGCCACCTTTTTACCCCGCCAGTTAGACCAGTCCTCCCCTGTGGGGACTCCTGCTTCAACCTTCCCACCTACCTTTCCCTCCAACTTATCCCACACGAAACGCCCCGGCCTCAGGGGCGTTTCACTGTACGGTGAACCCTTGAGCTCGCTCCCTTCCCGCATCGCCATCCTCGGCCCCACTGCCTCGGGCAAATCCGCCCTGGGAGCGGAAGTCGCTCGGCGCCTGGGCGGCATCGTGGTGAACGGCGATCCTTTCCAGGCCTACGAGGGCCTAGCCATCGGAACGGGCCAGCCCACGGCGGAGGAGCAAGGGGAAATCGGGCATGTGGGATACGGTCTCCTGCCTCTATCCGCAACCCTCAATCCGGCCTCGTTCGGCGCACAGGTAAGGGCCTGGATGGGCGAAGGCCCTGCGGTGCTAGTGACAGGTTCAGGGCTTTATCTGCGAGGAATCTGGGAACAGCTGGACGTGCTTCCAGAGGTGGACGAAGCCTTGGTGGCCCGAACGCGGCGGTGGGGCCAGACAATGCCTGGAGCGAGCCTGCATCGATACCTTTGTGCCGTTGATCCGCTTCGGGCCCAGCAGCTTCACCCAAAGGATCGCAGTCGGCTCCAACGGGCCCTGGCCCTGCATCTGGCCTCGGGAAAGCGGCCTTCGGAACTGCTGCGAGGGGTGGAACGCGGATTACCGGAAGGCTGGAAGGCGCTGGTGGTGAGGCCTTCC
>JAJTBC010000072.1 GCA_021287085.1 Bacillota bacterium
TCCCGGGAGCGCAGGCTGGCCTTGATGCGGCCATCGGGCAGTTCGTGCAGCAGGCAGGCCACTTCCACGCCGCGCAGTTCCAGGGGCTTGTTTACCAGGCCTTCCATGTCGTCGTGGAGGGCGCCGCAGGCTTTCAGATCGGCTTGGGTGAGCGTGAGCAGGCCATAGCGGCCTTCGGCCATGAATTGCAGGTTTTCGAAGGCCTTGGCGAAGAGTTTTAGCCGCTCAGGGCGTCCTTGATGGTAGAGGTTCTGGTACACCCGGGCCGGTTCGGCGCCCGCCTCGATGAGCTCCGCCGCCGCACGATGAACGCGAGCCGTGGCGTTGGAAAAACGGAAATTGCCCGTGTCATCCACGATGCCCGCGTAAAGGGCCGTGGCCATGGGCAAGGGCAGCGCCATGCGGGGCGCTGCCAAGCCAAACACCAGCTCCGCCGACGCGCTGGCGGTGCTATCGGTGAACTCCTGGTCGAAACCTTGGGGCGTTTCCTTCAGGTGATGATCCAGGCAGGCCTTTACCGCAGGGGCAGCCTGAAACAGCCCGTGCAGCGGCCCCAGCCGATGGGGTTCCGAGGCGTCCACCAGCACCCATGCGTCGCACCACTGGTCCAGGTCCTGGTGGTGTTCCGGCTCAAAAACCTCGATCCAGTTTTCCGAATCCAGAAAGGCCAGGAAATGGGGCAGGGCAGGGGCCACCACGATGCGAACCTGCTTGTTCCGGGCGCGCAGATAGTGGGCCAGGCCCACCATGGCCCCGATGCCGTCGCCATCGGGGTTTTCGTGGGTGGTGAGCAGGATGCGCTCGAAGCGCTCCAGGAAGGCCGCGAAGCGATCCAGCATCAGAGCTGTTCCTTCTTGCTCTCCAGGCTCGACGGCTTGAAGGATTTCAGTTCGTCCACCACCTCGGCCAGCATGGCGCGCTTGATGGCATAGGGCAGGAAGGCGCTCTTGAAGCCCATGAGGATGATTTCCTTGATTTCATCCAAGGTGAAACCCAACTGCTCGTGAAGGATGAGGTACTCGCGGCTCACGGTGGTGTCGGTGACCATGCGGTTATCGGTATTCACGGTGACCCGCAGGCCCAAGTCGTAGAAAAGGCGAATGGGATGGTCGGCCATGCGCTTCACGGCCTTGGTCTGCACGTTGCTGCTGGGGCAGCATTCCAGCGGGATGCGGTGATCGTTGACGTAGTTGAGCAGATCGCCGTCTTCCACCAGACGCACGCCATGGCCGATGCGATGGGCGCCGCAGAGATGGATGGCCTGATGGATGCTTTCGGGGCCATAGGCTTCGCCCGCATGCAGCGTGCAGTTGATGTTGTTGGCGAGCACGCGGCCGAAGGCTTCCTTGTGCCGCTTGGCCGGGAAATCCTCCTCGGCGCCCGCCAGATCGAAGCCCACCACGCCCTTGTTCTTGAAAGCCACCGTGAGATCCGCCAGCTTGAGGCTGATTTCAGGGCTGATGTGGCGCATGCCGCACAGGATCACGCCGGTGCGAATGTCGTACTTCCGTTCGGCCAGGGCAAGGCCCTCCAGCACCGCCTGCACGATGGTGTGCTGCGTGAGACCCTTCTGCTGGTGCAGGATGGGGCTGTAGCGCACTTCCATGTAGCGCACGTTCTCCTTGGCGGCATCCTCGGCCAGTTCGAAGGCCGTGCGCACCAGGGATTCTCGGGTCTGCATCACCGAGAGGGTGACGTCAAAGGCCTTGAGGTATTCCACCAGGGATTTGCACTCGTCGCCCATCTGCACGAAAGGCTTGAGCTTGTCGAGGGAAGTGGCGGGCAGCTTGACCTTCTGCTCTTCGGCCAGTTCAAGGATGGTGGAAAGGCGCAGACTGCCATCCAAATGCACATGGAGGTCAGTCTTTGGCAGGCGTTGGATGTCGGCGAGGGTGAGTTTCGGCATACCCCAGGTTAACGCACCCAAGGCTTCAGGTATGGAGCTGGGCCACGCGATTGCGGATCACGCTTTCATCGGCCTTGCCTTGGCAGTTCGGACAGAGGCCAAAGATTTGAAGGCTATGGTGCACAAGCTGGAAGTGGTGCGACTGGCAAACCTGCTCCTGCATGGCTTCCAGGGCGGGTTGGAAGAATTCGATGACGTGATTGCAGCCAAGGCAAATCAAATGATCGTGATGGTCGTCGTTGCGGGCCGCTTCGTAATTGGCATGGCTGGAGCCGAGGCTGTTCTTCCGGACAAGTCCCGCCTGAACCATGAGATCCAGGGTTCGGTACACCGTGGCGCGGCTCACGTCGCTACCGGCTTCCTTCAGATCCGCATGAAGGGTTTCTGCGTCGAAATGACTTTCGTGGCGAAAAATGGCATCCAGAATGATCCGCCGTTCCCCGGTCAGCTTGAGATTCTTGGCCCTGAGAAAGCTCTCCAGGCGGGTCACTTCCGCAGGAGACGTTTTTGGGGCTTCCAATAATTGGGTCATCGGGCCTCCAAACATAAGGAGCAGCGCGGGGCCAAAAGAAAGGCTTGGCCGATTCGGCTCATGGTCGTAGATTGGATCTTACCGTATAGAAAGGAGATTGGTTATGCCTTTAGTCATTATTCAGACCCCAGCTCTGTCTCCGGAGCAGAAAAAGCGGATCGGGGATCGGGTGGTGGAATCCTTGCACCATGAAGGGGTTCCTGCGGCCTCGGTGGTGGTGCTCTTCCAAACGGACAAATCCGATATCTATCTGGACGGCGGGCTGGTGCACGAAGTAACCGAGGCCCCAGCCAGGGAAGGAGCTTCCTGGACGCCGACTCCCGCGCCCATGGTGCTGGAAACCACGCCCAAGAGCCGTCGCAAGAAGAGCGACTTCTCCGATCTTCGGGAACGGCTGGTGGAACTGTTGCATACCCAAGGCGAACTCTCCAGTTTCGACGCCCAGGTGGGTTTGGGCTTGCGGGACGTGGACGGCACCCCTGCCGCCCTCCGCAAAGTCTTCAACGATCTGGAAGCGGAGAACCTCGTGGAAAAGAAGGGACAGAAGCGCGGCACCCGCTATGTCTGGAAGGGCACCGTGGCCCCGCCCGTGGGCGCCAGCCCCATCCTGGTGAAGCGCACGGTCAGCGAAGAGGGCGAAGAAAAATAATTCCACCCCCTTGAAAAAGCGAAAAAAGAGCGAATACTGGCGGGATGATGCCGATGTTGGATCATCCCGCCATGCTTTTGGGCGCTTTCCCGGATCTCCAGGTGGAGCCGGAGGAAGCCCGCAGCATCCTGCGCCCGCAAAAGGACGAGCGCTACGGCTTCGGCTACGCCCTCAGCCCCTATCGAGGCTGCGGCCACGGTTGCGCCTACTGCTACGTGAGGGACTATCCCCATCCTTTGCATGGCCCTGACGGCTGGGGCCGATGGTCCTCCCCCAAGGTCAACGCGCCCGAGCTGCTCTGGGCCCAGCGCCACAAGCTGCATGGGCAGCGGGTGTTCCTGGCCTCCGCCACGGATCCCTATCAGCCCCTGGAGCGGGAGTTCCGGCTCACCCGCGCCTGCCTGGACGTGCTGCTCCAGTGCCCCACCACCCGCGTGATCCTGCACACCCGCTCGCCCCTGGTGCTGCAGGATCTGGATCGCTTGAAGGCCTTCGGGGCCAGGCTTTCCGTGGGCCTCTCCATTCCCACGGATGACGATACGGTGCGCCAGATCGTGGAGCCCAAGGCTCCGCCCATTCCCAGCCGCTGGGCTGCGGCGGAGCGCCTCAGTCGCGAGGGCATTCAGGTGGGGATTTCCGTGGCGCCCCTTATGGCCATGGTGGATCCCCAGGCTTTCGCCCGCCGCGCCAGGGAAAGCGGGGCCCGCTCGGCCTGGGTGGGTGGGCTGCGGCTGTTATCCGCTGATCCCTTCTACCGGGTCTTGGCCCATCACGGCTGGCTGAAGGTGCTCGATCACGAGTACCAGGCTGAGGTGCGAGCCGTGCTCAAAGCTGCTTTCCCGCCCGCAAGCTCCAGGAAGCAGGAGGCCAGAACGCCTGCTCCCAAACCGCGCCTTCGGATCACCGAACCGCATCACCCGCCGCTTTTCGAAGGGGCGTGAGAGGGCCGCCGCATCCCGCGCAAAGGCCAGGAGACGCCTCGCTCCGAGCATGCTCCGTGGGCGTTTCGGACGCATCCATGGAACAATGGGGATTCCCATGAACACTCTCGCACTCAAATACCGTCCTCGACTGCTTTCGGATCTCGTGGGCCAGGAGGCCAGCGTGCGTGCCCTGGGCAATGCGCTCCGGCGGGCGCAGGCTTCCGGCGGCATCCATCATCAAGCCTTTCTTTTCGCAGGGGTGCGCGGTACCGGCAAGACCAGTACGGCCCGCATCCTGGCTCGGGCGCTCAATTGCGTGGAAGGTCCGACGCCTACGCCTTGCGGCGTATGCGATGCGTGCCTTGCCGCCGAGCAGCCGGACCGCAACCTCGATGTGATCGAGATCGACGCCGCCAGCCGAGCCTCCGTGGAGGATGCCCGCGCGCTTCGGGAACAGGTGCAGACCCGCCCCGCCTTCTGCCGCTACCGCGTCTATATCATCGACGAAGTGCACATGCTCAGCCGCAGCGCCTTCGACGCCCTGCTCAAGATCCTCGAAGAACCTCCGGCCCACGCAGTGTTCATCCTGGCCACCACGGAACTTCAGGACGTGCCGGAAACCATCAAGAGCCGCGTGCAGATCTATCCATTCCGCCTCATTCCCGTGGGCCTCATCGAAAGCCGCCTGCGGCACGTGTGCGAGCAGGAAGGGGTGACCTTCGACGAAGGTTCTTTGCGGCTGCTGGCGGAGGCGGGCACGGGCTCCATGCGGGATGCCCTCACGACCCTCGATCGCGTCATCGCTGCGGGCGATGGCGTGGTGCGCGAAGAAATGGTGCGCGAACAGCTCGGCATCGTGCCGGCCGTGCGGGTGCAGAACGTGCTGAAGGCCATGCTGGAAGGCAATGCGGGCGTGGTGCTGGACGAATGCCAGGCCCTGGCCTCGCTAGGGGCCGATTGGATCAACTTCTGGCGCGAGTTGATGCTGGCCTTCCGGGATCGTCTGGAAAGCACCGTTCGCCAGGCGGAATCCCCGCAGGAGATCCTGCGGCTCGCACGGATGCTGCAGCTTCTTCTTCAGCGGGAGCGGGATCTGAAAGACTCCAGCCTGCCCCAAGTCGTTGTGGAACTGGCCTTGGTGACGGCAGCGCAGCTGCCCCACCTGGCGCCTTTGGATGCGCTTCTGCGGGTCGGAGCACCTTCTGCAGCCCCGCCAGGGAGACCCCTCCACCCTGAGTCGGGGACCGCACACCGGGCGGCGGCAACCCCTAACCCCCAGCCCGGCCCTGCATCCCTTCCCGAAGCGCCGCCCCTGCTGCCGGAGGCGACGAGCCCGCCTCTCGACCTCGGCGATTCCCAAGCCCTGTGCCGGGCCGTGGGCGATGTCCTTCGAGAGATCCCCGGTCTGCCTCGCACCCTCACCAGCCTGCCTCACATGGCCAATGACCTACGCTTCGAAGAGGGCACCCCGCGGTTCTTCTTCCCGCCCCCCGTGCGGCCGACTGGCGAAGACCTGGAACGGGAGAAGGCCAATCCCCATCTGATCGAGCGCCTGCGGCAGATCCTTCCCAGTTTGACGGCCATAAGCCTTACCTACGAGACCCAGAAACACGAGCGCCCGGAGGATCTTCTGCGGGAAGACCTCGTTTTCCAGAAATTCCTCCAGGAAATCGAAGGCGAAATCCTGGAAGTGAAGCGGTCCAGCGAATAGGGAAGACCTTCGTTCATTCCTTCCGCAGGAATTGCTGGGCCTTTTCGGGCGGATGCTTGGCGCACTCGGGACAAAGGCAGGCTTGGTGACGGAGAGGAAGGGGAACCAGGGCCAGGGAAGTCGGGTTGATGGTGGCGTGGTGGCACCAGCAATCCGCCTTTGGATCGCCGGTGGCAGCCATGGCGCAATGGTTGGGGCGACCGCAAAGGGGGCAGGTATTTGGGGATGCGAAGGACACGGCAGCCTTTGGGGT
>JAJTBC010000115.1 GCA_021287085.1 Bacillota bacterium
CCGAAGACCACGATGTTGTGCGGAAAGATATCGGAAGGATGCTCGTCGGGCAGCACGAACACACCCGCCTCACAGACCAGCGGATCCTTAGAGAGGAGCTTCACCATGGGACGGAAGAACTCCCGCGCTTCGTGATCGGCCCCGCCCACCACCGTGTCGGCGTGGTTGAACTTCACGGCGCAAATACCGAAAAGGCCAGGCTTTGAGACGCGAATCCTGGCTTCGTTCAGATCGATGTCCTCGCCCTTCTCCCGGAGCAGTTCCCGGTAGCCCTGGGCGAATTCCTCCACCAGATCCGGGCGCTTGTCGATCTCCACGAAGGCGCTTTCCGAAAAGGCCCAGCTCAGACGATCCGGGTCCACATGCTGAAGGTACTGATCCGCGACCTCGCGCACGGCGGCTTCCGACGCCAGGAACACCGGTCGGACGAAACGCGTCAGGTGGCAGACCGCCTCCAGCACCCGGGGGTCGGTGGGCTCCACGAAGACCGCCGTGGGCCGACTCTTGGAGGAGGCCAGAATTTGTTGATCGAGAGATCGTTCGATGTCGTACATGGCGGCTCCT
This sequence comes from Bacillota bacterium, assembly GCA_021287085.1. Lineage (GTDB taxonomy): Bacteria > Acidobacteriota > Holophagae > Holophagales > Holophagaceae > JAYREN01. Next base: position 565 of record JAJTBC010000115.1, read on the forward strand.
CTACCCAGAACTGGATTCCGTTATTTTCTCCCAAGTGGCACCCCCTGCCAGGTGAAGGGAATCACAACCCTGGGAAAGGCCTCCACGGGCGGAACTCCGCCAAGCCCCCGAAGGCAGGCGAAGGGATTCCTACTCTCGGCCCCACTCGCCCACCAGCCTGGCCAGGGCTTCCGGCGTATTGAGGTGGGGATCTTCCAGCACCTGCTCCAACAGGAAGCCTTGCAGTCGCCCCAGCCACGGGCCTGGGGATCTCTGGGCCAGGGCGGCCAGCGCATGGCCATCGAGGGCGAGGTCCTTGGCCGTCCAGGCGGTGAACCGGGCCTGGAGGGTTTCCAGGCGCGTCACCATGCGCTCATGAAGGGCCAGGGCCTCGGCGCGGTCGAACCCTTTGCCCAGCAGATCCCCTCGCCGGAAAGCCGCCCAGCGCGCCAGGGGCAGCTCGTCGCGCTTCAGGCGCGTGAGGAAGCGGCGGCAGGCGGCGTCGCTCCAGGCGGGATCGGGGTGCTGACCGTGGTGACGCACCAGGGCCAGCACCTCCTGAATCAGGGCACGACTGGACCGAAGGCGCGAGAGCAGAGCCTCCGCCAGATCCCCGCTGCGGGTCTCGTGGTTGTAGAAATGCCGCTCGCCCTTCGCATCCACGGAGACGCTCATGGGCTTGCCCGCATCGTGCAGCAGGCCCGCCCAGCGCATGGCGGGATCGGCAGGCAGGGCCTCGATCACCGCCAGGGTGTGCTCCCATACGTCGAAGCGGTGATGGCGATTCTGCAAGCAACCCACCATCGGTCCCAGTTCCGCCAGCCAGAGATCCAGCAGCCCGGTGCGCTCCAGCAGACGCAACCCTCGGGCGGGAGCCTGACCGCACAACAATTTGGTCATTTCCTGGAAGACTCGCTCCACCGCCACTTTGCGCGCCACGTCCAAGCGCGGGGGAATGGCCGCGAGGGTACCTGCTTCCACTTCGAAATCCAGCTGCGCGGCGAAACGACAGGCCCGCAATGGTCGCAGACCGTCTTCGGCGAAGCGCTGCAAAGGATCGCCCACGGCCCGCAGCAGTCTCGCCTCCAGGTCAGCGCGCCCCCCCCAGGGATCGACGAGGCGAGTGGCCCAGTCGGGATCGTTGGCGGCCTCCAAGGGCAGAGCCATGGCATTCACGGTGAAATCCCGCCGCGCCAGATCCTCCTCAAGGGTGACGCCGAAACGCACCACCTCCGGCCTGCGCCCGTCGCGGTAATCGCCATCACCGCGATAGGAGGTGATTTCCACGGGGCGGCCCTCGAGCATCACCATCACCGTGCCGTGCTGCAGGCCCGTGGGAATGACCGAGAATCCCCCTTGCCTCGCCCTGGTCATCACCTCTTCGGGACGGAGCGCCGTGGCCAGATCCCAATCGCCCAGAGGCCGCTCTAGCAGGGCATCCCGCACGGCGCCGCCCACCAAGGCCAGGCCGTGGTCTGGCGCCAAGACCTGCCCCAGCTTGCCTAGCAGCTGGGCCTCGGAATCAGCGAAAAGCCTGGTCAATGGGAATCACCCCTAGAAGATTCTTTCCCCAACTCGCCATGGATGGCTACTTCCTGCCCCGTTCCCGGCCAACGAAGAAGCCACCGGATGAACGGGGCTTCATCCCGTTCCTGACGAGCCTATCTCGGAATGGTTCCCGTCCGCTCCCAGCGGGTGCGGGTGAAGAAGTAGCGAGCGCCATCCACGAAGTTCTTCACCACATCGCCGGGTCCATCGGGCACGTTGGCGCGGGTGTCGTCGTTGCCCCCTTCCCGGTAGCTCCACCACACCATGAAGGGGCGGCCTCGCAGGTGATCGATGGGCACGAAGCCCCAGTAGCGGCTGTCTTCGCTGTTGTCCCGGTTGTCGCCGATGGCCAGGAGATGACCGGCAGGCACGGTGAAGGCGCCGATGTCATCCCGGAAGATGTAGTCCGGCCCGCCGAAGGGGCTTTGGCCTTGGCGATCCATGCCCTGGTAGACGGGATCGAGGAAGGGCCAAAGGCCCCGCACCGGCGGCAGATGCCCGCCCTGTGCGGCTTCTTCCGCGAGGGTGCGGCCCGCGTCACGACTGAGGCCCCAGGGACCGGGTTCCGGTTGATCGGAGCCGGGCGGCACATGATGTTCGAATTCGCCGGTGATCAACTGGCCGTTCACGTAGAGGCGCTTGCTCTTGAACTCCACGCGATCCCCCGGCAGGGCCACGCAGCGCTTCACGTAATCCTGATCGCGGTTCAGGGGATAGCGGAAGACGATGATGTCGCCTCGCTCGGCGTGGCGCATGGGGAAGAGCTTTTCCTCCCAGGCCCACTGGGGAGTCGCGAACAGGAACTTGTTCACCAGCAAGTGGTCGCCGATCATCAGCGTGTTCCGCATGGAGGCGGAAGGAATGGTGAACTGCTGCCCCACGAAGGTCTTGAAGAAGATGATGAGCAGCACCGCGAAGCACACCACTTCGAGGTTGTCGCGGATCACGCCCTTGGTCGCGCCGGGAGGCAACACGATCTCTGGTTTTTCATCGCTCATGGAAGGCTCCGAAACATCGTTCAGGGTTCGCGGCGAGGGGCTGCTTCCGTGAAGCCCACGGACACCAGACGATTCACGCTGATCCACGCGCCATCGCGCCATTCGAGGGTTTCCACTTCACCCAACTCCGGCAGCAGGAACGTGCGCACCCTGCGGCCATCGCCGCTGGCCGATTCCAGCCACACGCCCACGGGATTCATGCCACTCATCAGCTTCAGGCCGTGAAGCTCCACCGCCGCGCGGCCCACCACGCGAAAGGTCACGCCATTGCGGGCGGTCCAGAACGTGACCTTGTCGGGAAAGCCCTCGGGCCGCACCATCAGCAGGGGCGTCTGTCCGTCCTGGCTCAACCAGAGGCCTCCATCCTTTTCGATGAAGCTGGCGGGAAACTCGCCGCGCAGGGTGGTGAAGGTCTGCCGCACCACGCGTCCCGCGTTCACCTCTGTGACCTCGGCCACTCGCACCTGAAGGCGTTCCGAGAAGCGCTGGGCGCCTTCGAGCTGGGGATTTTCGTAGATGAGGGTGAGGCCTGCCTGGGTGGGAAGGTAGGCCGCAGGGGTCTGAAGGGGCTGGCCCCAGCGGCAGCCCACGAAGAGCACCGGCAGCGCCGCCAGCACGAAGAGACGAACGGCATGTTTCATCGGTGGCCTCGGTTGAACTTGGCCATGAGATCTTCCAGGCTTGAGCCCGTGACCTCAGGCTTGCGCGACTCGTCCCGGCGCTTGGGTTCGAACGTCATTTGGCGTTTTTCCGGCCTCGGAGGTCGCGGCGTGTCAGGCTTGGGACCTCGCGGGCCTTCGGGCCTGGCCCCTCGCGGTCCTTCGGATCGGCTTTCTCGGGTGCCTTCGGGCCTAGGTGGCCGCGAGCCCTGCGGGGGTCGCGCGCCTTCCGGCCGCGCAGGCCGCAGCGGGCGTTCGGGCCGAGGAGCCTGGGGCCGCACGGGAGCAGGCAGCAGGGCTTTCATGGAAAGGCCGATGCGCTTGGCGGCCAGATCCACGGTCATCACCTTCACCTTCACGGCCTGGCCCACGCTCAGCACCTGGGAAGGACTCTTCACGCAGGTGTGGCTGATCTCGGAGAGAGGCACCAAGCCATCCTGATGCACGCCGATGTCCACGAAAGCGCCGAAATCGGTGACGTTGGTGACAAGCCCCTGAAGCTCCATGCCGATTTCCAGATCCTCCGGCTTGTGGATGCCCTCCCGGAACTGCACCACCTCGAACTTCTGGCGCGGGTCACGGCCCGGCTTCTTCAGCTCCGCGAGAATATCGGCCACGGTTTCCACGCCGAAGCGATCATCCACGAAGGTCTTGGGATCCAGGCCGTCCAGCGCCGCATCGTTGCCGACCAGTTCAGGCACGGTCTTGCCCGTGAGCTGGCAGATGCGCTGCACCACCTCGTAGGCTTCGGGATGCACGGCGCTGGCGTCCAGCGGGTTGTCGCCCTCGCGGATGCGAAGGAAGCCCGCCGATTGCAGGAAGGCCTTTTCCCCGAAGCGCGGCACCTCCAGCAATTGCTCCCGGTGCTTGAATGCGCCGCGCTCGTAGCGGAAGGCCACGATGTTCTTCGCCAACGCCTCGCCAATGCCCGCCACGTAGCTCAGCAGGCGGTACGAGGCCGTGTTCAGATCCACGCCCACGCGGTTCACGCAGGATTCCACGGCATCATCCAGGCCCTTCTTAAGGGCGGTCTGGTTGACGTCGTGCTGGTACTGGCCCACGCCGATGGATTTCGGTTCCACCTTCACCAGTTCCGCCAGCGGATCCTGGAAGCGCCGGGCGATGCTGATGGCGCCGCGTACCGTGAGGTCGTGATCGGGAAACTCCTCGCGAGCGATGTCGGAGGCGCTGTACACCGAGGCGCCTGCTTCGCTCACGGAGACGCACACCACGCCCTGACGCTCGGTGTCCTTGAGCCACTGGCGGATGAAGGCTTCTGCTTCGCGTCCACCGGTGCCGTTGCCGATGGCGATGGCTTCCAATGGGTACTTGGCCGCGAGGCTTTCCAGCGCGGCGCGACTGCCATCCAGATCCCGCTTGGGTTCCAGGGGGAAGATGGTGGCCGTTTCCATGAACTGGCCCAGACGGTTGATGATGGCCAGCTTGCAGCCGGTGCGGATGCCGGGATCCACGCCCAGGGTGCACATCTGGCCCGCAGGCGGCGCCAGCAGAAGGTGATCCATGTTGGTCTGGAATACCTGGATAGCCTCGGCATCAGCCTTCTTCTTGGCTTCCATGCGCACATCGGTTTCCAGAGTGGGCGCCAACAGACGGTCGAAGGCGTCTTCGCACACTTCGTGGAGGAAGCGCCGGTAGCCGCTGGCGGGATGGATCTCCACCTTGGAAACCAGCTGCGTCACCAGGTTTTCCCGGTCCACCGCCAGCTTGACGGTAAGGATGTCCTCCTTCTCGCCGCGGCGCAGCGCCAGCACGCGATGTCCCGGCATCTTGCGCACGGCCTCGCGGAAATCCCAGTAGGGCTTGAAGCGCAGGGCTTCCTGGGCATCCTTCTTCTCTTCACGCAGGTTGGATTGCAGGGTGCCGTGATCGTGGAACTCCTGGCGCAACCAGGCCCGCACATCGGCATTCTCGGCCAGCCGCTCCGCGAGGATATGACCGGCGCCCGTCACGCATTCGCTGGGCGTCTGGATGCCTTCCTGGTCTTCCTTGGCATAGGGCGCGGCCAGCAACAGAGGATCGGCGCCGCTTTCGTCGGCCAGCAGGGCTTCCAGCAGCGGCTCCAGGCCCCGCTCCTTGGCATCGGTGGCCTTGGTGCGCTTCTTGGGCTTGTAGGGCAGGTAGAGGTCTTCCAGTTCGGTCTTGCTCCAGGCCCCTTCGATGCGAGCGCGGAGTTCGGGGCTGAGCTTGCCTTGCTTGTCGATGGACTTCAGCACGCTTTCGCGGCGCTCCAGCAGTTCCTTGTAGTAGGTCACCCGGTCCTCGATGGCCCGCACCGCCACTTCGTCCAGGGAGCCTGTGGCCTCTTTCCGGTAGCGAGCGATGAAGGGCACCGTGTTCCCTTCGTTGAGCAGCGCTACCGTCGCCGCCACGCCCCCGCGGGGCAGCGCAAGTTCCTGACAGATGCGATCGACTACCAGTTCCACAGCTTTCCTTTCATGCCACCGCAGGGGTGAAGGCCCATCTTACCGCAGGGCCCTGGGATGAGCCGCGCCATAGGTGCGGGCCAACTGTTCCAGATCCAGATGGGTGTACCGCTGGGTGGTGCTGAGGCTGGAATGGCCCAGCAATTCCTGGATGGCGCGCAGATCCATGCCTCGATTGAGCAGATGGGTGGCGAAACTGTGGCGCAGGGCGTGAGGGCTGATGCGGGCACGCAGGGCGGCCTGATCCAGGGTGGCGGCCAGGAAGGTGCGCACGCTGGTGGGCGTCAGGCGGCCTCCTCGCTGATTGAGGAACAGCGCGGGATTGGGAGGAAACCCTTTTTCCGCCACGAACGCCCGACGGCGTTCCAGGTAGCCCTCCAGAGCAATGTGAGCGGCCTCGTGGTACGGCACCAACCGTTCTTTGTTCCCCTTGCCCAACACCCGCAGGGTGCGTTCGGTTTTCAACACGTCCTGAAGATCCAGGCCCGTCAATTCCGAAACCCGCAATCCTGAGGCATAGAGCAGTTCCATCAGGCAGTTCAGGCGGGCGCTGGGAAAATCGGTGGCCGGAGGCAGATCCAGCAAGGCCTGGCTTTCGCCTTCGGTGAGGAAGGCCGGAAGCTTCTGGGCCTGCTTGGGATTCCGCAAGCTCGAAGCGGGGTTGTGATCCAGGCGCTGCGTTTCGAAAAGCCATCGGTAGAACGCCCGAAGCGTGCTGAGAATGCGAGCCTGGCTGGAGGCATCCAGTCCCCGTTCTCCCAATTCCAAGGCAAAACGCCGAAGGGTACGGGGCGGCACGGCCCAGGATTTCCACCCATGTTCCAGGGCATGAGTCATGACTTTTTCCAAATCACCCTTTTGTGCACGGGCCGTATGCGCAGATACGCCTCGGGCCTGCTGTTCCAGATGGAAGGCCTGGATGAATTCGGAAGGACGCCACAGGGTTGTCATGCTGCTACCATGCCAGGATTCCACTCTTATGGAGTACCTCCATTGGCCCAGACTCTTGCCGATATTTTTTATGAAGCTGTGCGCCTGGATTATGACGAAGCCTTCGCCGCCAAGCGCAATGGCGCTTTTCAACCCATTTCCCACAAGGCCTTCCACGAATCGGTCGATCGCCTGGCCCTGGCCTTCCACGCCCGGGGCCTGAAGATCGGCGACCGGGTGGCCATCCTTTCGGAAAACCGCCCTGAATGGGCCATGGCCGATTTCGCCTGCGCGCTGTCCGGCGTGGTAACGGTGCCCATCTACCAGACCCTCAACGCCGAACAGACGTGCTGGATCGTGCGCCACAGCGGCGCCAAGTGGATCATCTGCTCCTCGCCCCAGCAGCTTGCCAAAATCAAGACGCATCTCGCCACCCTGCCTGACATCGAAGCCATGGTGCTGATGGATGGCGAAGACGAGGATCCGCGAGTCATTCCCTGGGCCAAGCTGATGGAAGAAGGCACCGCCATGGACGCCCGGCGACCCGAGGTGCGGAAATGGGCCTCCACCCGGAAGCCCGATGATCTGCTCACCATCATCTATACGTCGGGCACCACGGGCGATCCCAAGGGAGCCATGCTCTCCCACGGCAACATCGCCTCCAACATCACCATCGCCGTGTCCGTGGCGCTGGCGGCCCTGCGCCCCGAGCGCGGCGACCGCTGCCTCAGCGTGCTGCCGCTCTCCCATATCTTCGAACGCACCGGCGGCTACTACGCCATGTTCTACCTGGGCGTGGCCATCTTCTATTGCGAAAGCCTGCTGTCCCTGCCCCAGAACCTCATGGAAGTGCGTCCCACGGTGCTGATGGCCGTACCGCGCATTTTCGAAAAGGTCTATGGCCGGGTGCGGGATGCGGCCACCCTGGGCAGCTTCGTCAAGCGCCTCGTCTTCGGCTGGGCCGTGGGCATCTGCCATCGGGTGGTGCGCCACCTCTACCTGGATCGTCAGCCTCCGCTGTATCTGCGCATTCCCTGGCGCCTCGCGGATCGACTGCTGCTTTCCAAGGTGCGCGAAAAAACGGGCGGGCGCCTGCGCTTCAGCATCTCCGGCGGCGCGGCTCTGCATCCCCGCATCATGGAATTCTTCTGGGCCATGGGCATTCCCATCTACGAGGGCTACGGCCTCACGGAGACCAGTCCCATCCTCACCCTCAATCGGCTCGGCAAGGTGAAGCCCGGATACGTGGGCCACGCCATCATGCGCACCTGGAAGGACAAGCCCTTCCTGAAAATCGCCGAAGACGGGGA
>JAJTBC010000149.1 GCA_021287085.1 Bacillota bacterium
GATTCTGGGCATGGGGCCCGGCATTGGCCTCGCCACCGCGCGGCGGTTCGGGCGGGAAGGCTTCGCCCTCGCCCTGGTGGCCCGAACGGAAGCCGAGGCCCAGGGCTTCCGCGCCACGCTGGAAGGGGAAGGCTGCCGCGTGCGCTGCGCGTGGGGTGCGGATCTGGGAGACGAAAAGGCCGTGGAGACGTTGAAACCTGAACTCGCCGATCTCTCCCCACAGGCCCTGCTCTACAACGCTTCGGGCGGGGTCGATGGCCTGCCTTCGACCCTTTCGCGCGCAGCCCTCGATGCCTCCCTCCAGCTGAATCTCCATGCCCCATTGATCTGTGTGCAGGCGCTATTGCCGCGTCTTCGGCGCAGCACGCTGCTGTTCACGGGCGGGGGCCTGGCCTTGGAGCCCAAGGCTACCCAGAGTGCCCTTTCCCTTGGCAAAAGTTCCCTTCGCACGCTGGCGTTGTGTCTGGCCGAGGAACTGGAGCCTCTGGGGCATCACGTGGCCACTGTCACCGTGGCAGGCTGGGTGCGGCCCGATACGGCTTTCAGCCCCGAAGCGGTGGCCGAGGTTTGCTGGGAGCTGCATCAAGAAAGCCCTGCACAGTGGCGGCGGGAAGTGGTGATGAAGCCCTAGGAAGCCACTGCAAAAAGCTCGTGGTTCTGGGAGAAGGCCGGGAGCTCGCATCGTTCGTCCTTCATCCTGTCTATCCTTCCGCCCTGTTTTTCGTCGTTTTCATGGTGTTGAATCCTGCGCATCCGTGGCCCGGCGCACCTGTGGGCCGTGCCATAATGCCGCTTGGAGAAACATCCATGGCCCCTCGCAAGCGCACTACGGAACCAGCTAAGCCCAAGGAAGCAGCGGCTTCCGAGGCCATCGTGGAAGCCGCGGGAAAGGCCGCGCCCAAGGCGAAGAAGGCCGCCAAGGCCCCTGCGAAGGCCGCGCCCAAGGCCGTGGATAAAGCTCCGTCCAAAGGGGAGGAAGCCCCCAAGAAGGCTGCGAAGAAGCCGGTGAAAACGGAGCCTGAGGTTCCTGTCAAAGCCAAGCCCAAGGCGGCTCCCAAGGTCGGCAAGAAGGAGCCAAAACCTGTCGAAGCCAAAGCCGCCGTGGTCGCTGAAGACGTGTTTGCGCAGGACGCTTTCACCGAGCAGGCCCGCATCCTCATGGAAGCCATCCGTGCCGGACGCGCGGTGGAATTGATTTTCAAGGAAGCCGACGCCAATCCGCCGCGCACCTTCGAGGCCCGTCAGCTCATCTTCGATGTGTTCACCCAGGCCTGGTTTGCCTGGGGCTGGGATCGCCGCTACAACGCCGAGCGCCATCATCGCCTGGATCAGATGGCCCAGATCAATCCCGTGGAGGGGCCTGGCCGTTCGGCGCAAGGGCCGTTCCCCGATGGAACGCCCTCCAATCAGATCGGCGGCTGGCGCGGCGGCGAGCCCATCGCCGTGAAAGCCGTGCTGCAGAAACAGTGGATCTTCGCCGTGAAGCAGGCGCCCGCGCCCTTTCCTGATTTCAAGCTCACGGACATCGAGGAGGGCAAGGCCGAGGTGACCTTCACCGGCACCGATCTGCGCGCCATTGCTCGCTGGTGCATGCAGTTCGGAGACGGCCTCCAGGTGCAGGAGCCGCAGCGATTGGTGGATCGCATCAAGCAGGTGGGCGTTGCCTGGGCAGGCAAAGCGGCGCAGGCCCCCGCGCCTCTGCCATCCAAGCCGACCAAGGCGGAGGTCAAGCCGGAAGCCAAACCTGAACCGAAGCCCGAACCGAGGCCTGAGCGTCGCCATGAACCGCGCCCAGAGCCGCCTCGTGCCGAAAATGGCAACAATGGAAGCAGCGGCACCAAGAAAAAAGGGCTCGTGGAAGTGCGCTACGAGCGGTTGTAGGAAGAACCGGAAAAACGGGATGGCAGGATGGTCAGGATGAAGGCCGCTTAGGAGCTTTCAGATCCTGGTCATTCTGCCATCCCGTTTGAGCGGATTCTGTTATTCCTTTGCGGCCAGCAGGCCTTTGTAGATTCCGGCCCCCAGCAGGGCGCCGACGATGGGGGCGATCCAGAACAGCCAAAGCTGGCTCACGGCCCAGCTTCCCACGAAGAGCGCCACGCCGGTGCTGCGGGCGGGGTTCACGGAGGTGTTGGTCACGGGGATGCTGATGAGGTGGATCAGGGTCAGGGCGAAGCCGATGGCGATGGGCGCGAAACCTGCCGGGGCGCGCTTGTCGGTGGCGCCGAGGATGACGATGAGGAAGATCATGGTCATGACCACTTCGCACACCAGGGCCGCCAGCAGAGAGTATTGCCCTGGAGAATGAGCACCGTAGCCGTTGGAGGCGAAGCCCTTGGCCACGTCGAAGCCCGGCGCGCCGCTGGCGATGAGGTACAGCACGCCGCCTGCGGCGATGGCGCCCAGCACCTGGGCGATGATGTAGGGCAGCAGTTGGCTGGCCGGGAAGCGCCCGCCTGCCCACAACCCCACGGAAACAGCGGGATTCAGATGGCAGCCGGAGATGTGGCCGATGGCGTAGGCCATGGTCAGCACCGTCAGGCCGAAGGCCAAGGACACGCCCAGCAGACCGATGCCGACGCCAGGAAAGGCGGCAGCCAATACGGCACTGCCGCACCCACCCAGCACGAGCCAGAAGGTCCCGAGGAATTCCGCACTATAGGCTTTCATGGATTCTCCTTTCTGGAGAGATGTGGAAGGTGCTCAGAGTATGCCATATCAAAGGCGGGCTTTGCCCGCGCTTTGAGATGGGCCTCCGAGACGGAGCATCTCTCTGAAGAGGATCAGATCCGGCCCATGGCCTTGCCAGCGCTGCGCAGATCCTCGCAGGCCCGCACCACGCGATCCGCCATGCCCTGCTCGGCCTTCTTCAGGTACGAGCGGGGATCGTAGGTCTTCTTGTTGCCCACTTCGCCGTCGATCTTCAGCACGCCGTCGTAGTTCTTGAACATGTGCTCGGCGATGGGTCGGGTGAAGGCGTATTGGGTATCGGTGTCGATGTTCATCTTCACCACGCCGTAGTCGAGGGTGGCGTGGATTTCTTCGAGGCTGGAGCCGGAGCCGCCGTGGAAGACCAGCAGCGCGTTTTCGCCGCCGCAGGCCTGGGCGATGGCAGCCTGGCCATCCCGCAGGATTTCGGGCTTCAGCACCACGTTGCCGGGTTTGTACACGCCGTGCACGTTGCCGAAGGTGGCGGCCAGCATGTAGAGGCCCAGGGGCGCCAAAGCCTTGTGGGTGGCGGCCATGTCCTGGGGCGTGGTGTAGAGCTTTTCCTTGCCCACGCCGCTGGTGTCGTGGCCATCCTCCTCGCCGCCCACCACGCCGATTTCCACTTCCAGCACCAGTTCACTGGCAGCACAGCGTTTCAGCAGCTCGGCGGATTTGCCGAGGTTGTCGGCCAGGGACAGCTCGCTGCCATCGAACATGTGGGCGTTGTAGAGGTTGGGCAGCCCCGCCGCCCGGCGGCGCTCCGTCTCCTGGATCAGCGGCAGCACGAAGCCTTCGAGATGCTTGGGATGGCAGTGGTCCGTGTGCAGCGCCACGTTCACATCGTACTGTTCGGCGATGAAGCGCACGTAGTCGGCCAGCGCGATGGCGCCCTGGGCCATGCTCTTCACACCCAGCCCCGACATGAATTCCGCGCCGCCCGTGGAAATCTGGATGATGCCATCGGACTTGGCGTTCTTGAGGCCCAACATCACCGCGTTGACGGTTTCGGTGGAGGTCACGTTGAAGGCAGGAAAGGCGTAGTGCTCCTTCTTGGCCACTTCGAGCATCTTGGCGTATTGGCTAGGGCTGACGACCGGCATGAAATCCTCCAGGGTGAGTGCTTCCATCAGTTTAATCTTTTTCGAGTCGAATCGACAGGACCGGGCATCGTCAAGGCGGCGTCTTTAAAAGGATGAACACAGAGAACACGGGGAAAAAGTTCACGGAGGAAGATGAAACCAGATCCTGCTTTCATCCTGAACATCCTGTCCATCGTGTTCTTTTATGCTTTTCTTCGCAGACCCAAAGAAGAAGGCAACAGGATGAACAAGATGGACAGGATGAAAACCTTTACGCCCCTGGTGTTCTTTGTGGCTGAAAGCTTTGGTCGGCATTCAAGCGCTCGACACCCGTTTGTCGCAACTTCCTGTCAAGATTCCTTCCCATGAGGATTGCGGCGCTGGATGTGGGATCGAACTCCCTTCACCTGGTTGTGGTGGAGACGGATGCGTACGGGCATCAGCGGGTGCTGGCGCGGGAAAAGACCATGGCGCGGCTGGCGCGGGGCATCGCGAAAACCGGCGAGATCGCGCCGGAGGCCTTTCGCGCTGGGGTGAAGGCCCTGGAGCGCATGGCGGCCATCATCCGTGAGCTGAACTGCGACAGCATCGTGGCCTGCGGCACGGCGGCCTTGCGCGAGGCCAAGAACGCGCCCCGTTTCCTGGCGCGGGCCGAAGCCTTGGGCATTGTGATTCGCGTGATCTCCGGCGAAGAAGAGGCGCGGCTGATCCATCTGGCCGTGAGCCGCGCCATTCCTTTTCCTGAGGCGCCCGCCGTGTTGATGGACATCGGCGGCGGCAGCACGGAATTGACCTGGGTTCAGGGCGAACGCGTTTTCGCCAGCGTGAGTCTGCCCTGGGGCCTTCAACGATTGGCGGAGGCCGTGCCCACCAGCGATCCCCCCACTTCTGACGATCACGTTCGATTGAAAGCCTTCATCCGAAAGGCGCTGAAACAGGCCCGCAAGAATCTGCCCAAGGAATTGCCCGCGGCCGAGCTGGTGCTGGGCACCTCGGGCACCTTGCTGGATTTGGCCAAGGGCGCGGGGCTGAACCAGAGTCAGGGTGCGGGGTTTTCATGTCACGAGTTGCGCGCCTTCGAACGTCAACTTTGGCGGGTTTCCGTGGCCAGTCGTGTGCGGGAGATGAAGGTGGATCCCAAGCGGGCCGAAGTGCTGCATGTGGGCGCCACCTGGGCTCACGAATTGCTGCGCTGGCTGAAGGCCGAGCAGGTGCGCTGCCTGGATGTGGGACTGCGCGAAGGCATGGTATGGGAAGCCCTGCGTCATGGTGGCGTGGCGCTGCCCGCGCTGCCGGAGCGGCGTCGCCAATCCGTGGAAACGCTGGCGGAGCGCCTGGATCCCGATCCTGGCCATAGTCGCCATGTGCAGAAGCTGGCGGATCAGTTGTTCCTGGAGCTGCGTCCGGCCTTCGAATTGGGCGAGACGGAGCGCGAGCTGCTGAGTTACGCGGCGCGGCTCCACGACATCGGCCTCGCCATTTCCGAGAAGGGCCACCACAAACACGGTGCCTACCTTATTCAGAACGCCAACCTGGGCGGCTTCTGGCCCAAGGAATGCGAGCTCATCAGCCAGATCGTGCGCTTCCATCGCGGTTCGGCGCCCGATCCGCGCAAGCACGAGGTTTTTGCGTTGCTGGCGCCTTGGCATCGGCAGGTGGTGGAAAAACTGGCCGCCATCCTGCGGGTGGCGGATGCGCTGGATCGCCGCCGCCGCCAATCCGTGCATGCGGTGGGGCTGACGTTCGATGAGAAGGCCGCCCATTTGGAGCTTCAGGGATCGGGCGATCTGCGCCCGGAAATGGAAGCCCTTCATGTCAAAGGCAAATTGCTGTCGAGATTGCTGGGACTTCCCCTCAAGATCGTCTAGCCTTGAAGGAAACAACGTTCCGGGAGCCCCGTGGACCACACCCCTGCCTTCCGATTTCGCCGCTTCCTGAACTGGTTCCCTCTGGGCCTCACCTACGCGACGCTCTACATGGGCCGCTACAACTTCAATGTCGTGAAGAACGACATCGGAGCGTGGTATCACCTGGACAAGGCCCAGATGGGGCTCATCGCTTCCTTCGGCTTCTGGACCTACGGTCTGGCCGTGGCGTTCAACGGTCCCTTGGCGGATCGCATCGGGGGGCGCAAAGCGATCCTGGTGGGCGCGCTCGGCGCAGGCCTGATGAACCTGGCCATCGGCCTGATGTTCTTCAACGGATGGACCGCGCACCTGCTCTGGAGCATGAGCTGGCTCTGGAGCCTCAACATGTACTTCCAGAGTTTCGGCGCGCTGTCGGTGGTGAAGGTGAACAGCACCTGGTTCCATGTTCGGGAGCGGGGCGTGTTCGGTGGCATCTTCGGCATCATGATTTCTTCGGGCTATTTCCTCGCCACGACCATCGGATCGATCCTTTTGGCACGCTTTGCCAACTGGAACGTCATCTGGTTCGTGCCCGCCCTGGCCATGGGCATCATGTTTGTGGCGGATTTCTTCCTCGTCCGCAATCGTCCCAGCCATGCGGGTTTGTCCGATTTTGATACGGGCGATGGCTCCAACGCGCACCACGAGGAAGATACGCCGCTTCCTTTGCGGGAGCTGTTGGCAAAGGTGTTCCACAATCCCATCATCATCTCGCTCATCTTCGCGGAGTTCTGCACAGGTTTTGTGCGCCAGGGCGTGATGCTCTACTTCACGGAGTATCTGGACGAGGTCTATCACTTGCCGAAGAAGAACCCGCTGTTCTGGTGGACCGGCGTGGCCTTCATGCTGGGCGGAGTCTTTGGAGGGCTGCTGTGCGGGTGGATGAGCGACAAGCTCTTCCAGTCCCGACGCCCTCCTGTGGCGTTCGTGTTCTACCTCGTGCAGGTGGTCATGCTGGTGCTGCTGGGCTTCTCCATGGGGCGCGGTACCTTTGGCGGCCAAGTGTGGGCCATCACCTTGCTTGGATTGACCGCCATGTTCATCTTCGGCGTCCACGGCATGTTGAGCGGCACCGCCAGCATGGATTTCGGCGGGCGCAAAGCCGCAGCCACCGTGGCGGGCGCATTGGACGGCATCCAGTACGTGGGCAGTGGCCTCACGGGCATTGGTCTGGGCTGGGTGCTCAAGACCTATGGCTGGGATGGCGTAGCGCTCCAGGGGCATCTGCCCGCCCATGCCTGGGTGTGGGTCGGTTGCATCATTCCCTTCAGCCTCATCGGGGCCTTCATCATGACGCGCCTGTGGCATGCCAAGCCCGGGAAAAGCGCCCACTGAGGTGACCATGCGCGATCCGAAACTCATCGAAACCCGAGGTGAAGAGCCCACGTTCATTCCTTCGGGATCGGGGGAATCCTGGCGCAGGGTGGAGTTTGGATTGGGGGATTCCCCCATGCAGGTGTCGCCGGAGGTGGAGGCCAGTCTGCCGCCCCGGCAGCGGCACTGGGGACGCATGATCGGCTACGCGCTGGTGGTCACAGCGGTCGTCTTGGCGGCGTCCTGGGCTCTCTCTCGGCTTTTCTGAGCCCGTACCGTGAAGGGCATTCTGATTCTTTTCGCCATGAGCCTGGGCGGGGCCGTGGGCTGGTGGCTGGGTAGCCTGGTCGGCCTCGTGACAGCCGTGCTGCTTTCCGCCATCGGCAGCGGCCTCGGCGTGTGGACCATGCGTTGGGTGTTCCGAAACTGGATGGAATAAAGGCAACACGCAGAAATTCTTTTCTCCGTGTTCCGCGTTTTATCCGAACAGCGGCCCGTCGCTGGTTTTCAGGCCCAAGTAGCTGTAGGCGGCTTCGGTGGCGCGGCGGCCCTGGGGCGTGCGATCCAGGAAGCCGATCTGCATGAGGTAGGGTTCCACCAGGTCTTCGAGGGCATCCCCTTCCACTTCGCCCAGGGCGGCGGCCAGGGTGCGCACCCCCACGGGGCCGCCGCGAAACTTGCTGCAGAGGGCTTCCAGATACGCGCGATCGAGGCCATCCAGGCCCAATTCATCCACTTCGTGGAGCTTCAGGCAGGCCTCGGCGATGTCGTGGGTGATGATGCCTTCGCCCTTCACGTCGGCAAAGTCGCGGCAGCGTCGCAGGAGGCGGTTGACGATGCGCGGGGTGCCTCGGCTCCTCTTGGCGATGGCCTCGGCGCCCGCTTCCGCCATTTCCACCTTCAGCACCTGGGCACTGCGGGAAGCGATGACGCCCAATTCCTCGCGGGTGTAGTACTCCAGCCGATGTACCATGCCGAAGCGATCGTGCAAGGGCTTGGTGATGAGCCCGGCGCGGGTGGTGGCGCCGACGAGGGTGAAGGGACGCAGATCCACTTTGAGGGTCTGGGCGCTGGGGCCTTGGCCGATGAGGATATCGAGCTTGCGGTCCTCCATGGCCGCATAGAGCATCTCCTCGATGGCGGGGGCCAAGCGATGGATTTCGTCGATGAAGAGGAATTCGCCGGGTTCCAGGTTGGTGAGGATGGCGGCCAGATCGCCTTTCTTTTCGAGGGCGGGGGCCTGGATCACCTTGCAGGGGGCGCCCATTTCGTTGGCCAGGACATGGGCCAACGTGGTCTTGCCGAGGCCGGGGGGCCCGAAGAGCAGCACATGATCCAGCACTTCGCCACGGCGCAACGCGGCTTTCAGCGCGATTTCCAGGCGGGCCTTCACCTTTTCCTGGCCGATGTATTCCCCCAGCCGCTGAGGGCGCAGCGAATAGTCGAACGGCTCTTCGGCTTGGGTAGGGTCCAGATCGGGATTGCGGTAAATTGACATCGTGACCATTGCCTCATGGCCCATGGTTTGTGTCCAGCCCTTGAGCGGATACCTTGGAGGAAGGAAGCTGAAGGTCGGAGTTTTCATGCCTCGCCCCACGCCCAGCACATCGAGGGTTCCATGATCGAGCGATTTTCCATCTCGATCCGGGATCGGCACGGATTCGAGCGGTCGTTGCCCGTGGGCGATACCGCCGTTCTGGGCCGCCATCATCAATGCGACATCCTGCTTTCCGATCCCATGGTGAGTCGCCAGCACGTCCGCATCGAGCGGGTGGACGGCCAATGGTGGGCCGAGGATCTGGGAAGCTCCCACGGTACGTACCTCAGCGGTACACGCATCACCCGCGCCGAGTGGCCGCTCGGTTCGGTGCTGCGTCTGGCGGAGGGCGCCTACCATGTAACGCTTCATCCCGAACTGGCCATGGCTCCGGAAGTGAATCTTCAGGCTGTGCTGCACACGGCCCAATTGCTTTCGGGCCAAGTGGAACTGGATACCCTGCTGGAGCAGACCCTGGATCGGTTGCTTCAGCTTTCGAATACGGATCGGGGTTTCATCATGCTGCCGGAGGATGGCGAACTGGTCATCCGCGCGGCCCGCAACCTCAGCACCAAGATCGATCAGGATATCCAGCTCTCCATGTCCAGCGTGCGGAGAGTCTACGAAAAGCTCGAGCCCATCTGGATCCGCAATACTTCCGGCGATGAACGTCTGGCTTCGCAGCAGTCCATCATGAACCTGCAGCTCAAGACCATTCTTTGTCTTCCGCTGATGGTGCAGGGCTCCTGCATCGGCGTGGCCTACCTGGACAGCCAGCGCGTGGTGCTGGAACCTGTGGATCGTCCCACTTTCGAAGCCATCGTTTCCCTGTGTGCCATCGCCATCGAGCGTACGCGCCTGGCCGAAGACAACCTTCGCCATCAGGTGTTGGCCAGGGTGGGGCAGGTGGCCAGCGCCATCGTCCACGATTTCAAGAACGCGCTGTTCGTCATCACGGGCCATGCCCAGATGCTGCGGCGTGCTGCAGGCCAGGATGAGAGGCTTAACCTGCATGTGGAGCAGATCCAGAGAGCCACCGATCATCTGGCGCTGCTTTGCGGCGACGTGCTGGACTACTCCAAAGTGCGCGAGCCCCAGCGTGAGTGCGTGGACCTGCGCCAATACCTCGAAGGTCTGCTGGAGCCCTATTACCGCCAGGCCTCGGAACTGGGCGTGGCTCTGCGGGTCGAAGGCCATCCCTGCGAAGTTCAGATCGATCCTCACCGCTTCGCACGAGTGCTGGAGAACCTGCTGAACAACAGCCTGGATGCTCTGCGAGACCGTTCTCTTGAGGGTTTGCACGATCCAGGCGAGATCCGCATCCAGTGGGCCTGCAGCAACGGCTCCCTTACGCTGGCCGTGGAGGACAATGGCCGCGGCATGCCTCCGAAAGTTCAGAAGCGGATCTTCGAACCTTTCTTCACCTACGGAAAGAGCAAGGGAACGGGGCTGGGCCTCGCCACCGTGCGGAAGATCGTCAGCGAGCATGGCGGCAGCCTTGAAGTGGTAAGCCAGGAAGGTCAGGGCACCACCGTGACCCTTCATCTGCCCAACTCCCTGAAACAGGAAGGCGAAGACACCACGGGATCCCATCCCGCCGTACATCTGGAGAAGCCATGATTCGCGTCGGGCAGGGATTCGACGTCCATGCCTTCAGTGACGATCCGCAGCGTCCACTGGTGCTCATGGGCGTGCCAGTGCCTCACGATCGGGGGCTTGCGGGCCACAGCGATGCCGACGTGATGCTCCACGCGCTCTCGGACGCCTTGCTGGGAGCGGCGGGCCTGGGGGATATCGGCCAGCACTTTCCCGACACCGATCCCGCCTACAAAAACGCCGATTCCGCCCTGCTGCTGGAGCGGGTCGTGGAGGCCGTGCGGAAGCGCGGCTGGCGGGTGGTCAATGCCGACGTGCTGCTCATCGGCGAGCGCCCGAAGATCGGCCCCCATCGCCTGGCCATGCGCGAGCGGGTGGCGCCTTTGCTGGGCGTGGAGATCGAGGCCTTGAACGTAAAAGCCACCACCACCGAAAAACTGGGATTCACCGGGCGGGGCGAAGGGCTGGCCGCCCAGGCCGTGGTGCTGCTGGAGCGGATCGGGGCCTGAATCCAAGCCTCTTCAGATCAGGATGCCGCCCAGGATCATGGCATCGGGATGGGCGATGAAGATGCGACGGAAGTGGTCTGAATGGGCCAGGAAAAGCTCCACCAGGTCCGGATCGAAATGCTTGCCCGCTTCGGACCGCAGATGCTCCAGGGCCTGAGCCTCGCTCCAGGCCTCCTTGTAGGCGCGGCGACTTGAAACTGCGTCATAGACATCCAGGAGTGTCACGATGCGAGCCTCGATGGGGATTTCCTCGCCCTTGAGTCCGAGAGGGTAGCCGGTGCCGTCGAACCATTCGTGGTGGCAGGCCGCGATGCGAGCGCCCATCTGGATGAAGGGCACGTTCGAATCCCGCAGGATGGTGGAACCCATGGTGGTATGGGCTCTCATCAGAACCCACTCCTCGTCCGTGAGCGAGCCTTCTTTCTGGAGCACCCGGTCGGGCACGCCGATCTTGCCGATGTCGTGCATGGGGGCGGCGGCACGGATGCAATCAACGGCTTCCATATCCCAGTCCAGCAGCCTGGCCATGGCCGCGGCGTAGAGGCCGATGCGACGGACATGGGCGCCGGTCTGGTTGTCGCGGTGTTCGCTGGCCGACAGCAGGCGATGGGCGATCTCTTCGCGGCTGGCCCGGATCTCCTCGGTCTGTTCCCGCACCTTGCGGGCCAGCAGGCCTTCCCGATCCAGATGCTCCTGTTCCAGCATCCGCCGCCGCAGCGCATTGGCCACAGCAATAAGAATGCTGTTGGGGTCGAAGGGTTTGATGACGTAGCCGTAGGCCCCGTGGCACAGGCAATCCGTGGCCATTTCCACGCTGTCGAGGCCACTGACCATCACCACGGCGATTTCGGGAATGCGATGCGCCAGGCTCTGCACCAGTTCCAGCCCATTCATGCCGGGCATCTGGATATCGCTGAGCAGTAGATCCACTTTTTCGCGCTCGATCACTTCCATGGCGGAGGCCGCTTCCGCCACTTCCAGCACACGGTACCCGCTTTTTTCGAGGATGCGCCGCAGCTTGAGACGAATGATCTCCTGATCGTCCAGCACCAGCACGCGGGCGCCCTCGCCGGGAGCTTTCAGCGGATTGGTCATGGCTTGAGGCTCGTGGTGGAACGGGGTGTGGAAGGAGGCGCAGTGAAGGCCTGCAGGCCGATGCCGATCACAATGATGGCGAGGGCCACCCAGCGCAACGGAGGAATGGCTTCACCGAGGAAGCCCCACGCCATCAAAGCGCCGGCCACGAATCCCAGCGCCAGGAAGGGATAGGCGAAATTGACGGGTACCAGCTTCATGGCTGCTGCCCAGAGTACGATGCTCACGGCGTAGCAGCCCATGCAGGCCAGCATCCACGGGTGCAGGAAGAGCTTCACGAGGGGCCCAAGGCTCCACTCCATGCCCGCCGCGCCCACGGCCCGCTTCATGGCGATCTGCGCGAAGGCGTTGAGCAGGACGCCGGAGAGGATCAGGGGCAGGGCTTTGAGGTAGGGGTTCATGGGAAGGGTCAGGGCTGTTCTTGCAGCAGAAGATCGAGGATGGCTTCCACCGCATCGGGTTCCACACCGATGGCGCGAACCATGCCTTTGCGATCCACCACGGCGTACGTGGGCCAGTATTGAACCTTCCAGGCCGATTGCGTGGCCTCGCTCATGCGGGCGTTAGGATAGGTTGCGCCACACTCTTTGGCCACCTTGGCCATCTGTTCGTCTCGGCCTCCGCCGCACACGCCCATCACCACCACGCCCTTGGCGGCATACTTCTTCGCCAACTGGTTGTTGTGAGGGATGGCCCGCCTGCAGGGGCCGCACCAGGTGGCCCAGAAATCGATGAGGACGATCTTTCCTTTCATCTGCGCGGGCGTGACTTCCCCGTTCAGCCATTCCCGCAGGTCCAGTCTCGGCGCGGGCTGATTCAGCAGCAGCTTGTGGGCGGGCCATGCATCTTTGACCCAATGGGAGCGCTCGACCAGGGCATCGAGCCGGGGATTGCTGGCCCACAGCGAGGTGGCCAGGAGGGGCAGCAGAAGGAATGAACGCATTGCGGCTCCGTGGTTGGGTCAAGGCAATTGTAGCTGATTGGGCTTGAAGGAATGGATAGGCTGAACAGGGAGCCTTGCCGTGCGTTCGTCCATACCCCTTGCGGAGCGATTGCGTCCTCAGACCCTGGAGGACGTGGTAGCGCAGCCCCATCTGCTGGGGCCGAAGGGGTCGCTGTCCCGGCTCACTTCAGGTGGGCGATTGCCCTCCATGGTGTTCTGGGGGCCGCCGGGCACGGGCAAGACCACGCTGGCGAGGATCCTGGCAGCCAGCACCGGCCACGGTTTCCACGAGTTCACAGGCGTCACGGGCAGCGCGGCGGAGCTGAAGAAGTTCCTCCAGGATCACCGGGAGCAGCCCCTTTTCCGTGCCCAGACCCCCGTGGTGTTCCTGGACGAAATCCATCGCTTCACCAAATCGCAGCAGGACATTCTGCTGCCCTACCTGGAGCGGGGCGACGCCATCCTGCTGGGCGCCACCACCGAGAACCCGGCCTTCTACCTCAATCCTGCGCTGCGCAGCCGCTGTCAGATCATTGCCCTCAAGCCGCTGGAAGCCAGCGCCATCCGCACGGTGCTTTCGAGAGCCTGGAAACAGGAGCAGCCGAACGCGCCGGAGCCCGACGAGATTCTGGATTGGCTGGCGCGCTGGGCCAACGGCGATCTGCGCTCGGCCCTCACGGGGCTGGAAACGTGGCTGGGCATGCAGGCCGATCAGCGGGATCTCGAAGGTCTGCGAGAGGCCCTGGGCGGTCGGGTGGCCTATGATCGCGCCGATGGGCACTACGACCTCGCCAGTTGCTTCCAGAAGAGTCTGCGAGGCTCCGATGCCGATGCGGCCTTGTATTACCTTTCCCGCATGATCCGGGGCGGCGAGGATCCCCGCTTCATCTCGCGGCGATTGATGGTGTGCGCCGCCGAAGACGTGGGCAATGCCGATCCCACGGCCTTTATCCTGGCCGAGGCCGCCAGTCGTGCGGTGGAGCAGATCGGTTGGCCCGAGGCCCGCATTCCCTTGGCCCAGGCCGTGATCTACGTAGCCAACGCGCCCAAGTCCAACGCCACCATCGCGGGCATCGACGCCGCCATGGCCGCTCCCGATGCGCCCTTGCCGGAAAGCCTGCAGGATGCGCACACTCGCACCAGCCGTGACGCGGGAAAGGGCGCAGGCTACTTCTATTCCCACGCCGATTACGCCAAGCCCCAGGCCTTTCTGCCCGAAGCCCTCCGCGCCCAGACCTTCTACCAGCCCACGCGACCCCAGGAACGAAGCTGGCTGGCCCAGGGCGAACCGGACGCCGAGAGCCTTCAGGCACGATGGGATCAATGGACGCAGGCCCATCCAGACGGTGGGGACGTGCCCCTGGACGAATGGTGCGAAGAACTGAAGTGCAGCCGCGAAGCCCTGGCCCGGGCCCTGCCCAAGCTGGCTCAAGGAGCCTTTACGCTCACCCGAAGGCTTACGGCGAAGCGGTTGTAGCAGGCTTCTATTGGCACGAAAACGCCCCGCATGGGCGGGGCGTCGCATTTGGCTCCGGAGGAGGGACTTGAACCCCCGACCAATCGGTTAACAGCCGATCGCTCTACCACTGAGCTACTCCGGAAAGGAGGAAGGAATAGTGTAGCGCAGGATCCGGAAGGATCAAGCCCTGATCCTGGGGGCCAGGCAGCCCTCAGCCCTTCTGGAACTCCATGAGGATCTGACGGGCACAGGCCTTGAGGGTTTCAATGACGCCGTGTCCCTGGTTGGCGACCGCTTCCACCGTGGGCTCATTGCGGAAGCGCAGGAGATGCTCCATTTCCTCCACCGGCGCGGCACTGGCCATGTCCCGCTTGTTGAGCTGCAGCACGTAGGGAATGGTGCGGATATCGAACCCGTTTTCCTTCAGGTTGGTGGCGAGATTGGCGATGGATTCGATGTTGGCTTCCATGCGCGGGCGCTGGCTGTCCGCCACGAAGATCACGCCGTCGCATCCCCGCAGGATCAGCTTGCGGCTGGCATCGTAGAACACCTGGCCGGGCACGGTGTAGAGGTGGAAGCGCACCTTGAAGCCCTTGACCGTACCCATGTCCAGGGGCAGGAAATCGAAGAACAGCGTGCGATCCGTTTCCGTGGCGAGGCTCACCAGCTTGCCCCGTTTCTCGGGATTGGCCTGCTCGAAGATCCACTGGATGTTGGTGGTCTTTCCGCAGAGGCCCGGGCCGTAGTACACGATTTTGCAGTTGATTTCACGTGAAGCGTAGTTGATGAACGTCATCGGCGATCCTCGCTCAATCGCCGAAGAGCTTGTCGATGTCCTCGTCCGTGATTTCGGAGAAGGGGCTCTCGAAGCTGGAATTGCCGCCGCTCTGGGCGCGCTGTTCGACCTTTTCGAAAATCTCCTGGAGATCCCGCGCGGCCTTCTTCACGCGCAGGCGCACCAGCGCGAGGCTGCTGTTCAGATCGAAGATCACCACCAGGATGCCGCGCTTGCCCACGATGGAAATGTGCAGGTTGTCCTTTTCGCCTTCGTGAAAGAGAAGGCTGAACTCTTTTTCGCCGATGAGTTTGGCCAATCCATCGGTGGCGGCCACGTTGCCCGCCGTGAGCGAAGCCAGGCTGGTGGCGTCGATGCTGTGGACATCGCCTGAGGCCGCGATCTGCTGGCCGTTCTTGTCCACCAGGAAAACGACCTTGCTCGACGAATCCACCTGCAGCCGAGAGATGATCTCCTGAAGCTGCTTGTATTCTTCCTCGAACATGACCAGATCGAGCTTGGCCACATAACCTCCGGGCTATTTCTTCCTTGGCAGAATACCGCAGTTGATGCCGATTCGTTGACATCCCTGAAGTCAGGCTAGGGAAAGCGGCGCGACCCCGCTTCGGTTCAAGAAGGACACTCAGTTCAGCTTGAACTGCACCTTGGCGCCCTCGTTGCGAACGAGTTCCGCGCCTTCTTGTATGGAGAAGATGCGGCGCGGTTCCAGGCCGGTGTTCTCGGTGAGGGCCTTCACCACGGTGCGGGTGCGGCGGGCGGCCAGCGCGCGCAGCTGCTGCGGAGTCGTTTCCAGCGTGGCCAGCAGGCGCTGTTCCATTTCATTGGGTGGCGGCTGGGGCGTGGGCTTCTGTCCCTGTGGAGGCGGGAAGGTGGCTTTGAAGAGCGTTTCCAGATAGCGGTCCCGCTCCTGGGCATCCAGTGTGATCTGGTCGAAGGCGAGGTCGGGCTGCTTGCTCTGGAGATGCTGGAGCTTGGCCTGCTTCAGCCGCCGCTCCAGCTGGGCCTTCTTGAGGGCCTGGGCATCGGCCTGGGCATCCACGGTGCCTTCCACTTCCAGGTTCAGTTCGGGACGTTCGGTCATGGCCTGCACCAGGCTCTTGAGTTTGGCCTGGGCGTCGGGGGCCAGCGCCACGCTGCCCGGCTCGAAGACGATATGGCTGAGATCCTGCCCTCCGCCGAAAAGGTTGCCCAGCAGGGTGAAGGGCGAGGTGACGGCCTTGGTGAGCAGGTTGAGGATGGCCTGCCAGACGAGTTTGCCGTACCGGAAATCGGGATCGTCCAGGCTGCCCTCGATGGGCAGTTCCACGTCGATGACGCCCTTGCGGTCCCGCAGCAGCGCGAGCCCCAGCTTGACGGGCAGCGAGGTCGCATCGGGGCTGGGCACCTTGTCGCCCAGGTAGAACTGGTCCAGCCGCGTCTTCACGAGGGCCTTGAGCTTGCGATGCTCGATCTTCACGGTGGCATCCAGATCCAGCTTGCCCTTGCGCACGGTGTAGCCCAGGAACTTGCGCGTGTAGGGGCTGAAATCCGAAAGCTCCGCCCCCTGGATGCGGATGGTCACATCCGTATCCCGATCCCGGTTCAGCGGCATGGAATAGCCGCGGATGGACAGCGGCGCCAGGCCACCGGCCTTGCCCGTCAGGGTGAGGGAAGAGCGCCCTTCCACCTGGCTCGACAGGCCCACGTTCTCGCCTTCGAGATCGGTGATGATGAGCGCGGCGTTAGGCTCCATGCTGCGATCCAGGTAGGCGAGGCGGCCGGGCTTGAGCATCAGGCGGGCCAGCAGCACTTCCAGGCCGGATTCCGGCGCGGGCGAGGGAGGCACCGCGCTGCCCAGCACCGCGCCGCTCTTGCTGGGCGCCGGGGTTTGCAGATTGAAGGCTCTGGCCAGATTCGTGCGACCGTCCTTGGCCACCACCAGTCGATGCTCGTGCCCCGTCAACTCCACGGATTCGATGCTCAAGCGGTTCTTCCGCGTATCCACGTTGAAGCCCTTCACGCGGGCTTCCCGGTAGCGCAGGAAAGGCTCCTTCTCGGCGCCGTCCATGAGTTCCAGGTTCTCGAAGCGGGCCTCGCCCTGAAAGGCCGTGAAATCGGAAGCCTTGCCCTGCCAATCCCCCTGGAGATGACCCGTGAGGGAAGCCAGCCCCCGGTTGGCCTGGATATCCAGCGCGGGGCTGGCGTAGGGATCGAAGGTGGCAAGGCGCAGTTTCTCCAGCTTCAACGTGAGATCCACTGCGGGTTTGAAGAAGGCGAAGCGGCCCTCCACTTCCAAGGTGGTGTCTCCATCCAGCACCAGCGATCCCTTCAGAGGCGTGGCCTTCTTGGGATCGAGGCTGAAATCCGTGAAGGTGACATCGAGCTTTTCCGCTACGGTGGCCACGGGGCGTTCCGTGGTCTGGTCCGTGAAGCTCACCCGAGCGTTCCGAAGGCCCAGCTCACGAAAGGTGAAAGCAAAAGGTTCGGATGGCTCCTTGGGCTTGGGCTGGGGTTTGGGGGTGAAGAGCCGTGCAAGGTTGAGCCCCTGGGGCTGGCGCACCAGATCGACTTTGCCATCGCGCAGCAGAAGAGAACGGATTTCCACCTTGCGGGCCAGAAGATCGCCTTGGAATCCGCGGGCTTCCAGTTTCGGCAGATCCAGCACGGACGCCGTCTGACGCTCTTCGGCCAGCTGCAGCTGATCCAGGTCCAGGGAGCCCTCCTTCAGCTTCAGCACGTGCTTCTGCTCGGACCACTGGAATTCGTAGGCCACCTGAAGGGAGGCTAGACCGCGCCTCAGCTCGAAGGCCACCTGATCGCGGTAGTAGGGCGAATACTTAGGCAGGAGGACGCCGCTGAGCTCAAGGGTGCCCTCGGAGGCTAGGGGCTCCAGGGAGAACTGGCCGTTCCAGGCGAAGGTTTCGCCTGACTCCGTGCGGCCTTTGAGGCGATAGGGCGTTTGCTGGCCGGCTTCGGTGTGGAAGTCCTCCAGATCCAGGCTCAAAGGTCCGATGGTGGTCGCGAAGGGCTTGGAGAGGCTGCGATCCATGAAATGGAAGGAAGCTCCGCGCACCTTGAGGTGCGCGAGATGCAGCGCCATCGCGGTTTTCTGTGGCTCTGGGGCAGGGGCCTCGGCGTTCAGGCGATCCAGGATGTCGGAGATGTTGAGCCTCCCGCCCTTTTCCAGCACCAGGCGCCCTGAGGGGCGATCCAGCTCCAGAGCTTCCAGCGAGAGGGTGCGGCCGAGGAGGCTCGACACGTTGGCATTGATATAGAGGCGTTCCAGGGCCAGGAAATCCTCGCCATTGGGTTCCAGGATGCGAAATCCTTCGAGGGTGGCCGAAAGGGCGAAGGGATTGATGCGCACCTTCTGCAATCGCACTTCCCGGCCCAGTTTCTGGCCCAGGATCTGGGGCAGCTTGCGCTTGAGCAGCGGAGGGGCGGCCAGGAAACCCAGGCCGGTGTACAGCAGCAGCACCGAGGCCGCACCCCAGAGAAGGCGTCGGTTCAGGCGGGAAAGCCGATGGAAGAAGGTTCGAAAGCTCATGAACAGAGTCTATCGTCACACTCTCCCTCTGCTAGAATCTCTCCTTCCCCCATGGTCCCGAGGCCATGACTACCCATTGCGGGTGTGTCGGTTGATCGGTTGACGCCTTCTCAAATAGGAGCCTCAATGTCCGAGCCTCGTCGTGTGCTCATCCTGGGAGCCGCCGGTCGCGACTTCCACAACTTCAACACCGTGTATCGGGACAATCCCGATTACAAGGTGGTGGCCTTCACCGCCACTCAGATTCCCGATATCGCGGGCCGCAAGTACCCTGCCGAACTGGCCGGGAAGCTCTATCCTGCGGGCATTCCCATCTTCGACGAAGTGGATCTCGTGGAAGTGATCCAGCGCGAAAAGCCCGATGTGGCCGTGTTCTCCTACTCCGATGTGAAGCACGAAACCGTCATGCACCTGGCGAGCCTCTGCATTGCTCTGGGCGTGGATTTCGAGCTGCTGGGCGCCGACAAGACCATGGTGAAGGCCGCCGTGCCGGTCATCGCCATCACCGCCGTGCGCACCGGCGCGGGCAAGAGCCAGACCACCCGCTACATCAGCCACATCCTGAAGAGCCTCGGCAAGAAGGTGGTGGCCATCCGCCATCCCATGCCCTACGGCGATCTCGCCAAGCAGGCCTGCCAGCGCTTCGCGGCCTACTCCGATCTCGATCTGCACAAGTGCACCATCGAAGAGCGTGAAGAGTACGAACCCCACATCGACAACGGCTTCATCATCTACTCCGGCGTGGATTACGAAATGATCGTGCGCCAGGCCGAGAAGGAAGCCGACGTGATCCTGTGGGACGGCGGCAACAACGATCTGCCCTTCTACAAGAGCGATCTGCACATCTGCATCGCCGATCCCCATCGCGCGGGCCACGAAGCCATCTATCACCCCGGCGAAGCCAACTTCCGCCGCGCCCACGTCATCGTCATCAACAAGTGCGACACCGCCAAGGAAGAGAACATCGTGGCCATCGAAGAAGCCGCGAAGAAGCTCAATCCCAAGGCCGTGGTGATCCGCGCCAACAGCCCCGTGACCTGCGACAAGCCCGAAATGGTCAAGGGCAAGAAGGCCCTCGTGATCGAGGACGGTCCGACCCTCACCCACGGCTCCATGAGCTTTGGCGCGGGCGTCGTGGCCGCCAAGAACGTGGGCGCCGCCGAGATCGTGGATCCCACCCCCTACGCCGTGGCCTCCATCGCTGCCACCTACACGAAGTACCCCAATGCCAAGGGCATCCTGCCCGCCATGGGCTATGGAGATCAGCAGGTCAAGGATCTGGAAAAGACCATCGACGCCACGCCCTGCGATGTGGTGCTCTCCGCCACGCCCATCGACATCACCCGCGTGCTGAAGGTCAACAAGCCCATGACCCGCGCCACCTACGAGCTGGCCGAAGTGAAGAAGGGCCAGCTTGAAGCGGAAGTGCGCAAGGCCCTGAAGGTCTGATTCCTTCGTCACCTTTGTCGAGGCGGGAAACTTCGGTTTCCCGCCTTTTTTGCATGGACGGGTCATCACGCTAGGCAGGGTTTCCTTACCTCGCGGCAGAACTTGCCGAATTGCTTGAAATCATTCGAGAAGGTTACGAAAAAATCGTAAATAGGGAGGTCCGTGAAAGGTAGAATGATTCACTCGGACCCTTTATGTCTCGAATTCTGGTGATCGACGACGACTCCTTGCAACGCGCCACCCTCCGGGTGGCGCTGGAACGCATGGGACATCGGGTGAGTCTGGCGGCCAACGGTCGGGAGGCTCTTCAGGTCATGGATCAGGATGGAGAAAAGCCCGCGCTGGTCATCACGGACATGGTGATGCCGGAGATGGATGGCCTGGAGGTGGTCCACCACTTCCGCAAGCATCACGCCGAAGTGCCCATCGTGGCCATCAGCGGCGAAGTGCCCGAAAGTTTCCTGCAACTGGCCATGCGATTGGGCGCTCGCATGGGTCTGACCAAGCCTCTCGACATGCCCCAGTTCATGGCCTCCGTGGAGGACCTGCTGAGCAAAGGCTGAACCGCGGTTCGGTTTTGAATCGTGCTAAAGGAAAAGGCGCGGTCGAAACCGCGCCTTTCTCGTGGGGATCTGAGGCTATCGAATCAAACGCTGGCCTTGGCCTTGCGGCTGTAGATCACCACGTAGGCGCAGAGGGCCACCAGGGCGGCCAGCCCGATCCATTCGCCCAACGCGCCTTCGGCCTGGGCCGCAGACAGCACCGGGAAGCCATCGCGCCAAGCGTCCTTGGCCTTGATGCCTGCGGCCACCACGCCCATGATGGCGCCGCCAGCCATGAGGCCGCTGGCGATGAGCACGCCGCGATTTTCGCGGGCCTTGGCATCGGCCTCGGAGTCATCCTTCTTGCGCAGGTTGACCC
Organism: Bacillota bacterium; assembly: GCA_021287085.1. GTDB lineage: Bacteria > Acidobacteriota > Holophagae > Holophagales > Holophagaceae > JAYREN01. The sequence goes on from JAJTBC010000149.1 coordinate 20,841, forward strand.
AGTGGGACATGAGACCGCCCAGCAGCAGCGGCGTGTTCAGTTCGATGGGCAGGTACATGCCCAGCGCGAAGCCCAGCGCGGGGAGATTCACCATGCGCAGCACGATGGACAACACCACGCCCAGACCGAAGCTGTACCAGCGCAGCGGCATGGCGGTGGTGCCGAAGATGCCTTCCAGGATGGCCTTCATGGCGCTGGCCTGGGGTGCGGGCAGGGCGTTGGTGCCGATGGCGTAGGCGCCGTCCGGCAGCTTCTGGTTGGCCAGCAGCCACATGGCGACGCCCGTGAAGATGGCTGCCACCAGCGTGCCTACAAACTTCCATCCGATCTGGCGCGCAGGGGTGGCGCCGATCCAGTGGCCGATCTTGAGGTCGGTGCTGAAGGCGCCCGAAGCCGCCAGGGCTGTGCAGACGATGCCGCCCACCATCATGGTGAGGAACATGCCGTAGCCGCCCGTGAAATGCAGCTTGAGCAGAAGACCGCCGGTAATGACCAGGGTGAGCATGGTCATGCCGCTGATGGGATTGGTGCCGATGGTGGCGATGGCGCGGGCCGCCACGGGCGCAAAGAAGAAGGCGATCAGCATGATGACCACCGTGGCCACCACGGCGGGCACGAGGGCCTGCTTGATGCCCAGCCCGAACGAAAGGAAGAGCAGGATGCCCAGGGTGCAGGTGATGAGGCCCACGGTGATGACGCTGCCGGACAGGGCGCGATCCGTGCGACGGGGCGCGGTTTCCGTCGGTTCCTTCTTTCCTGAAAGCAGGGCCTTCATGTTGCTGATGATGCTGCGGATCATGCTGGGCATGGAGGAGAGCACGCCCATGACGCCCGCGCCCGCGATGGCGCCAACGCCGATGATGCGGATGTAGGCGAAGAAGACCTGTTCAGGAGACATCTCGCCGATGAGCTTGGTGCCTGGGGCCACGATGGTCGGCACATGCTGGCCGATGGCGTGGAAGAGGGGCACCAGCACGAACATGCTGAAGAGCGAGCCCGCCGCCATCACGGCGCTGTAGCGCAGGCCGATGATGTAGCCGATGCCCAGGGTGGTGGCGTTGTTCAGGAAGTTGAAGGCCAAGAAGCGCTCCCGCAGCGCGGAGCCGATCCACATGTGCTTCAGGGTGAGGTTCTCGCCCATGACGCGGAAGATGCTGGTGAAGCTGTCGTAGAGGGCGCCGATGCCTGCAGCCACAGCCAGTTCCTTGGCCTCGTTGCCCGCCTTCTCGCCGGTGACCAGGATTTCCGTGGTGGCCGTGGCTTCGGGCCAGGGGAACACGCCGTGATTCTCCACCATGAAGTGATGACGCAAAGGCAGCAGGAACAGGATGCCCACGCAGCCGCCCAGGAAGCTCACCAGGCACACCTGCCACAACGTGGGCGTGGAGACGCCGCTGCCGGGCGTGTTGGCCAGCACGTAGAGGGCCGGAATGGTGAAGGCCGCGCCGGACACCACGTGGCTGCTGTTGGCGCCGATGCTCTGCACGATGACGTTTTCCAGGATCGTGCTCTTGCGCGGGAAGAAGCGGCTCAGGCCCACGGCCAGAATGGCGATGGGAATGGCGGCCTCGATGCCTTGGCCCACCTTGAGCGCCACGTAGGCTGCCGCCATGCTGAAGATGGCGCAGAACACGAGGCCCATGATGATGGCCCGGGGCGTGGTTTCGGGCACGCCATCCTGGGGCACCAGGGGCACGTAGTTTTCGCCGGGATTCAAGGGCCTGCGGGCGTTTTCGGGCAGGCCCTGGATCGGAGAGGGTTCGGCATCGTGGGACATGGAGCCTCCTGGCGGATCATTCCTGGGGATACGTTTCGAGCTATTCCTCGTCGGTGGCCTTCAGCTTGCGCACTTTCACCACTTCGCCGCGCTCCTTGACGATGCGGCGGTACCAGTCCTGCGGATAGGCAGGATGGGTCACTTCGCCCTTGGCGTCGCGCACGTTGCCGTCGAGGTATTTCCAGATGAGGAATTCGCCGAGTTGCTTCCAGCGCTTCATGGTGAGCTCGGTCTGCTGGGCGCTGTACTGGGTGAGGTAGTCCTTGGCGAGGCCGGGGCTTTGCTCATAGAGCTTCTTGGCGGCGGATTCCACTTCGTCCTGCTGGGCGAGGAAGGTGCCTTCCAGTTCCCGCTGCACCTTCTGCACGTCCACGATCATGTCGCTCCAGCGGCTGTAGGTGTAGTTGCTCACGAAGTTGAAAAGCCAGAAGGCGCTGTCCCAGTTGAAGGAATCAAAGTTGCCCGTGCCGATGCGGAAGGCCTTGGGCGCTTCCTTGATGCCCGCGTACATGGGCACGTACACCGTGCAGTAGGTGTCATCCACGCCGAACCACAGCACGCCGCCGATGGGATTGGGCATCCAGGAGCGCGCCTGGGCCACGAAGGAAAAGCCCGTCTGCTGGGTGCTGATGGCCCGCTCGTGAACGTAGTCCTGGCCATCCACCTTGAAGCCCATGGGGCGCCAGCGGTAGGGCAGCTTGAAGGGCCCTGCGCCCACATCCTGGGTCATGTCGAAATCGGTGCCGGTGAAGTGATCGCGCATCAGTTCCATCACGTCATGCACGCTCAGCTTCTGATCGGGCTTCACGGCCCAGGGCATGGGCTTGGCGCCGGGCACGGCCTTCACGTAGTCCATGCTGATCTTCTGGGAAGGGCAGGCGCGGTTGAAGGCGCTCCACACGCGGCCTTCGCAGCCGCGCAGGCTGCCGAAGGTCACGGGGGCGTAGGCATCCACGAAGCTGAAATCCTTGTCCTCGCCCTTGAAGAAGCCCTTGTCGCGGGCGAAGGAAATCAGATCCTTGCTGTAGATCGCATTTTTGGGGTCGTTGAGGGGGAACTGCCGGATGCGGGCCTGGTTGGCGTGGGCGCTGATCATGCCATCGGGCACCTTCACCGCCACCCACACCGCGCCCTTCTGGCCTTTGCCCTTGCCGATGATTTCCAGCACCCAGGCTTCGTTGGGATCGGCGATGCTGAGGCTTTCACCGCTGCTGGCGTAGCCGTATTCCTCCACGATCTTGGTGATGACCTCGATGGCTTCCCGCGCGGTCTTGGCGCGTTCCAGCGCGATGTACATCAGGCTGCCATAGTCCACGGTGCCGCTGGGGCCTTCCAGTTCCTTGCGTCCGCCGAAGGTGGTTTCCGCCACCATCACCTGATGCTCGTTCATGTTGCCCACGCGGGTGTAGGTCACGGGCGCCTCAGGAATGCGGCCGATGATGCGGCCCGCGTCCCAGGAGGTGCCGCTATCCCACTCGCGGATCTCGCGCATTTCGCCCGGCAGATGACGGCTGCCCAGCTTGAAGTAGAGCTCTCCGTAGAGGGTGTGGCTGTCCGCGGCGTACGTGATGAACGTCGAGCCATCCTTGCTCGCGCCCTTGGTCACCAGGATGTTGGTGCAGGCCTCAAGGCTCGGCGCGGCGGCCAGCACAGCCACCAGCGCGGGAAGGACCAGGGAACGGAGAACGCGCTTCATGGAAATCCTTTCGAAGGAAGGGAGGGAACCTCGCAAGGCGATGATGACCCATTCTAGAGGCTTCACCACGCATCTGTCACGGAGCTTGGAAGAAGGCCCAAGCTTCTTCAGACTGGGTGAGGATGACCCGGTGGTTTGGGGCTGGAGGAAACGATGAAAGCCACGGCACGTTTGATGCTGCTTTCCCTGGCGGGAACCGTGTTGCTGGCCGCGCCCCAGGCCGCTCCCACAGCGACTCAGGCTCCGACCGTGCAAGTTCCTGCACCCGCGCAGGAGCGGGAGGTCACCTTTCCCGGCTTCAACGGCTTCACGCTCAAAGGCACGGTGCGTCCGGCTTCGGGCCACGGCTATTTCGCGGTGATGGTGGCGGGATCGGGGCCCACGGATCGCAACTGGTCCAATCCGCTCATCCGCAACCCCTTCACGGGCGATCTCATTCCGAGCCATGGCGGGCGCGATTTCGCGGCGTGGCTGGGCCAGCAGGGCATCGCGAGCCTGCGCTGGGACAAGCGTTTCATCGGCAGTCACGATCCCAAGCTGGATATTTCCCTGGATGCCCAAAGCGGCGATATCCGCGCCGCCATGGCTTTTGCGCGCACCTTGCCCGAAGCCAAGGGCAAGAAGCTGCTGCTCATCGGCCATAGCGAAGGCTCGCTCATGGCGCTGGTGACGGCCAAGGAAGCCGATGCGGTGCTGCTGTTGGCCATGCCCGCCCAGAGCATGGCCAAGCTCGTGCTGGAACAGGTGAAGCGCCAGCTTCCGCCCGACATGGCCAAGCCCAACCTGGAGTACCTCGAAGCGGTCTTCCAGGCCATCCGGGAGCGTCAGCCCCGGCCCGATGCGGGCGCGGCGGTGCTTCCGGCCCTGGTGACGAACCTTGCGGAGCCGCTCATGCGCCCTGAAAGCGTCGGCTTTGTGCGGGACACCCTGGACCTCGATCCCTGGCTGCTGGCCTCGCGCATCGCCGTGCCCTACGCCGTGGTGTGGGCCGATCGCGATGTGCAAACCCCCAGGCCCAAGCAGGTGCCCGATAGTTTCAAAGGCGCGGTGGTGGGGATTGCCGAAGCCAATCATCTGCTGAAGAAGGAGACTCGCGATCTCGGCCTGCTGAACGGCGCCACCGCCGCGACCACCTACGGCGACGACACCCCCATGGCCGATCTCAAACCCCTGGCAGAGTGGCTCAAGACGCTGAAGTAGCGTGGGTGTATCCCGCCGAAATCCTTTCGCCTTCTCGTTCGCTGCTGATCTTCATCTGCTTTCCTTGGTGTCATTGGTGTCCTTGGTGCCTTTGTGGGGAATGGCTTTTCTGGTGCAGAATGAACGTGAACTAAGGAGGTTTCATGCGTCTCGCTTTCCTCGCTCCCCTTCTGGCTCTGAGCCTGTTTGCCACTGAACCCGCCAAGCCCCAGGTGAAGTTCACCACCACCCTGGGCAGCTTCACGGTGGAGCTGGAGCCTGAGGCCGCGCCCAAGACCGTGGCGAATTTCCTTCGCTACGTGCGTTCCGGCCACTACAAGGGCACCACCTTCCATCGCGTCATTTCCAAGTTCATGATCCAGGGCGGCGGCGTGACCGCCAAGGGCACGGAAAAGCCTGCGCCCCAGAAGGTGGAGAACGAGGCCAAGCTGGCTTTTGAAAAGGGCTTGAAGAACGTGCGCGGCAGCCTCGCCATGGCCCGCACCAACGATCCCCACAGCGCCAGCGCCCAGTTCTTCGTCAACGTGGTGGACAACGCTTTCCTCGATTATCCGGGCCGTGACGGCTGGGGCTATTGTGTGTTCGGCAAGGTGATCGAGGGCATGGACACCGTGGACGCCATTCGCAACGTCCAGACCGGCCCCTCGGACAAGCCCGTGAAGACCGTGGAAATCACCAGCGCCGTGGTGATCGGCGACAAGGCCCCGGCCCGCAAGGCGCCGCGCAAGAAGTAGTTCAACCGTTTCTGTATTCGCAGAAGGGAGTATTCATGTTCCAACTCGACGGCAAGATCGTTCTCATCACGGGTGCCAGCCAGGGCATCGGCGAAATCATCGCCAAGGAAATGGCGAAGCAGGGCGCCACCATCGTCTGCGCCAGTCTGCCTTTCACCGAAGAGGACCTCAAGCGCGTGGTCGCCGAGATCCAGGCCCAGGGCGGCAAGGCCGACTACGTGCTGCTCAACATGGCCGAAGGCGACAGTGTGCGCGCCGCCGTGGATGAAACCGTGAAGCGCCACGGCGCGCTGCATGTTCTCGTGAACAACGCGGGCATCACCAAGGACAAGCTGCTCATCCAGATGAAGGAAGAGGAGTGGGATGCGGTGCTGGGCATCAACCTCAAGGGCGCGTTCATCGCCACCCAGGCGGTGGCCAAACCCATGATGAAGCAGCGCTGGGGGCGCATCATCAACATCGCTTCCGTGGTGGGTCAGATGGGCAACGCCGGGCAGGCCAACTATGTCAGCGCCAAGGCGGGGCTCATCGGCCTCACCAAGACCACGGCCCGGGAACTGGCCAGCCGCAACATCACCTGCAATGCCGTGGCCCCCGGCTACATCGCCACCGCCATGACCGACAAGCTCAGCGACGAGGTGAAGGAAGGCTTCACCAAGCAGATTCCGTTGGGCCGCATGGGCACGCCCGCCGACATCGCTGCGGCCGTGTGCTTCCTCGCCACCGAAGAGGCCGGCTACGTCACCGGCTGCACCATCCCCGTCAACGGCGGAATGCTGATGCCCTGAGGCGAGGCTTCAACAGCAATGGTCCAAGAGCCCTTTGGTTTCGACCAAGGGGCTTTTGGCGTAGGCCTCCATGACAGGGCGCCAACGCAGGCTTTCTCTTCGCGCCTCAATCCCGCAGCGTGGCCGTGCGGGAGCCGTCCTTCCAGCGCAGCTTCAGCTGGCTCCCCTTGAGGGGCTGGGAAGCCTTCACCACGGGGCGGCCTGCGTCATCCAGGGCCAGCACGAATCCGCGCTCCAGGGGGCCTGTGGGATCGAGGCCTTGAAGGCGGGCCTCCAGCACCGCTCGCCGCCGCTCCAGGCGTTCCAGCAAGTGATGCAGGGCCGGGGCCAGACGCTGCCGGGCCTGGATAAGCCGAGGCCGATCGCCTTCGCCGGAGGCCAGATGGGCGGCGTGAAGCAGCCGCTGACGCAACAGCGCGAGGCGGGCCGAGGCTTGATCCAGCCTGCGCTGGGGATGGGCCAGGTGCAGGCGACTCGCGAGCTTCTCGAAGCGCTGACGGGCGGTTTGAACGGGATCATGGCGCAGCAGCCCATGGTCGAGGCGCAGGTTGAGGGTGGTCTCGAAGCCCCGCAGACGCCATTCCATGCGGGTTTGCAGAGCGTCGATGCGGCGCTGGAGCTCGCTGGCGAGCTGCCCGCGATCCGGGGTGGTCAGCTCCGCAGCCTGACTGGGCGTGGCGGCGCGGCGATCGGCGGCCAGATCCACCAGCGTGGTGTCGATTTCGTGGCCCACGCCCGTGACGATGGGCAACCGGCAAGAAGCCACGGCCCGCACCAGGCCGGGATCATTGAAGCTCCAGAGATCCTCCAGGCTGCCGCCGCCTCGTACCATCAGGATGGCGTCGCATTTCCAGAACTCATCCTGGAGCTCCTGCAGGGCCAGCAGGTTCTCGGGCACGGCGCGCTCACCCTGGGCGGCGGCCGGAGCGATGAGCAGATGCACTCCAGGCGCTCGGCGCTGGGTCACTTCCAGCACATCCCGCAAGGCCGCTCCGCCCAGGGCCGCGATGATGCCCAGCCGCTGAGGGAAGCGGGGCAGGGGCCGCTTGGGCCGATCGAACAGGCCCTCCGCCCGCAGTTCCGCTTCCCGCTGGCGCAGTTGGGCTTGAAGATCGCCCTGGCCCGCCGGTTCGATGTGGGTCACGGCCAAGGTGAGGCTGCCGCCCGCCACGTAGAGGTTCAGGCTGCCTTTGACGATGACGCGCTCGCCGTTGCGGGGCGTGGTTTTCACGAAGCGCTGCTGGCCCGCCCACACGGCGCAGGACAAGGCCGCGCCGTCTTCCTTCAAGGTGAAATACCAGTGCTTGCCGGAACTCCGGAAATTGCTCACTTCGCCGACCACGCACACGGCGGCGAAGGCCGGCTCCACCCGGGCCTTGAGCTGCTCCAGCAGGCGCTTCACGGAAAGGGGCGCGGCATCAACCATGAGCCATGATCCCACGGGAAACCTGCCATCATGAACCTTCACCCAGGAGCTTTCATGAAGGCTTTCTTTCAATCCTGTCTCGGCACCTTCGTGGCGCTGATCCTGTTCGTAGGTTTGGGCGTGATGGGCCTCATCGGCCTGGGCGCGGCCATGGGTGCCTCCGCGGCGCCCAAGGTGCCTTCCAAGGCGGTGCTGATCTTCGATCTTTCCCAGCCCATTCCTGATTCGGCCCAGGACGTGGCTCCGGGACAGGCCCTGCAACGGGCCCTCCAGGGCGGCAGCGACGGTACGCCCCTGCCGGTGCTGCTCAACGCGCTGGAGCGAGCCTCCCAGGATTCCTCCATCAGCGCCCTCTTCCTTACGGGCAATGTGCGCGGCGGCGGCTACGCCAGCGGCCCGGCGGCCCTCAAGGAGTTGCGCGGCGCCATTCAGCGTTTCAAGGAAGTCTCCGGCAAGCCGGTGATCGCCTACAACCTGGGCTACGCCAAGCCGGATCTCTACCTTTGCGCCGGAGCTTCTTCCTTGGCGGTGCATCCCATGGGCGGCCTGGATCTCACGGGCTATGCCTCCGAACCCATGTTCTACGCCGGGGCCTTCAAGAAGTACGGCATCGAGATGCAGATCACCCGCGTGGGCAAGTACAAGAGCGCCGTGGAGCCCTTCTTCCTGGAGAAGATGAGCGACGCCAATCGCGAACAGACCCAGGCCTTCCTGGGCGATATCTGGGAGGACTGGAAGGCCGTGGTGGCGGGCGATCGCAAGCTCGATACGGAAGCCATCCAGAAGCTGGCGGACGAAAAGGGGGAAGTGCTGAGCGAGGAAGCCCTCCGCGCCAAGCTGGTGGATCGCATCGCCACCTACGACGAAGTGCTGGACGAACTGAAGAAGGTGTCGGGCAAGGAGGCCAAGGACAAGGATTTCCCCCAGATCGACATGGGCACCTACGCCAAGATTCCCGGCAAGGAAGCCAAGGGCAAGAACCGCATCGCCGTGGTCTATGCCGAAGGCGAGATCGTGGATGGCGATGGGCAGGGCGGTCAGATCGGAGGCGACAGCCTCAGCCGCGAGCTGCGTCGGCTCCGCCTGGACAAGAACGTGAAAGCCATCGTGCTGCGCGTGAACAGCCCCGGCGGCAGCGCCGTGGCCTCCGAATTGATCCAGCGCGAAGTGATCCTCTGCAAGGCCGCGGGCAAGCCCGTGGTGGTATCCATGGGCTACGTGGCGGCCTCCGGCGGCTACTGGATCAGCACCTACGCGGATCGCATCTTCGCCCAGCCCAACACCATCACCGGCTCCATCGGCGTGTTCGGCACCCTGCCCAACATCAAGAAGCTGGCCAACGAACACGGCATCACCTGGGACAGCGTGCAGACCTCGAAGCTGGCGGCTCCATCTCTCGCGCGGCCTCGCACGCCCGAGGAACTGGCCCGCATCCAGTTCCTCGTGGACGATATCTACGACCGTTTCCTCACCAAGGTTTCCGAAGGACGGCACCTGCCCAAGGAGAAGGTGGGCGAGATCGCCCAGGGTCGCGTGTGGTCCGGCAAGGCCGCCCTCAAGCTGGGGCTCGTGGACGAAATGGGCGGCCTTCAGAGCGCCATCCAGCACGCCGCGAAACTAGCCAAGATCGAGAACGATTACCGGGTCGATGCGCCGGAGGCTCCCAAGGATCCCATCGAGAAGCTCATGAACGCCCTGGGCAAAGGCGAAAAGCGTCGTCTCGTGAAAGCTGGCCCCGTGGATGATCTCAAGGCCCAGTTCGAGCGCACCTGGGATCGCCTGCAGGCCATGAATGATCCCAGGGGCGTCTATGCCCGCATGCCCTTCGATCTGGAGATCAAGTAGCTAGAAGGTGGCGCGAGGATTCGTCATCGAATGGGACGACGAATCCTCACACGCCCCTTCGTTCCGGTTCCCAGATCAACTTGTGAAGCTGAAGCTGAAACCGTGCAGCCAAGCCATCGGCGAGCATGCGTTCGGCCAGCCAACGGGGATCCAGGCGCTGCCAGACGGGACTGAAGAGGAGGTCGTGGCGCTGGAAGAGGCCGCGCTCTTCGCACCAGGCCTTGGCCCAGTGGTAGTCGGCCTCGTCGCTCAGCACGAACTTCAGCTCGTCCTGGCCGGGGATCAGGAATTCGAGGTTGCTTTCCAGCCAGCGATGGCCTTCGCCGCTGCCGGGGGTCTTGCGATCCACGATCTTCACCACGGCAGGAGGCACGGGGCGCAGATCGTGGCTGCCAGCCGTTTCCAGGGCCACTTCATAGCCCAGATCCAGCAATTCTTGAAGCAGCCTTGGCGTCTCGCCTTGGGCCAGGGGCTCGCCGCCGGTCACTTCCACGAAAGGGGCGTTGGGGCCGGGGCGAGGCGGCCCCAGGCGGCGCACGGTTTCGGCCAGCAGCGTTTCCCGTTCCATGAAGGTGCCTTCGGTGAAGGCGTAGGCGGTGTCGCAATAGGTGCAGCGCAGCGGACAGCCCGTGAGCCGGATGAAGAGGCAGGGGCGGCCCGCCCGTGTGCCTTCGCCCTGAAGGCTGTAGAAGATTTCGTTGACCTTCAGCGCCATTGCCAACCGCCGTCCAGGGTGAGGATTTCGCCCGTGAGATAGGGGCTTTGAGCCACGTAGCGCAAGGCCCGGGCCAGGTCTTCCACGGCGCCGTTGAAGCCCAGCAGGTTCTGCTGGGCCAGGGTTTCGGGATCGCTGCCTTCGTCGGGCAGCACCACGCCCAGGGCATGGCCCGCCACGCGCCGAGGCGCCAGTTGCCGAGCCAGTCCGGGCACCAGGGACGCGAGAGCCGCCTTGGAGGCGGTGTAGGGCAGGCGCTGGAGCAAGGGGCGATGGATGGCGGAATCCAGCAGCAGTTGCAGGCTGCCGCCGGTTTCCAGATGAGGCGCGATGGCCTGTGCGGCCAGCATGGGAAAGGTCAGGTTGAGGCGGAACAGGTCGCTCAAGGCCGGGGACGTCCAGGAGCCGAAGGGCTGCCGGGGAAAGGTTCCGGCCACCAGCACCGCGCTCTGAAATCGAATCCCTTCAGCACCAAGGGCCTCCATCTCTGCCATCATTTGAGAATCCAGAGCCGGGTTTTCCGCGTTCCAACAAAGCGTTCGGATCTGGGTTTTGCTTGATAGTTCCGCGATCCAAGGATCGGTCTTCGCCCAGGGCCGCGAGCCCGTGAGCAGAAGATGGCAATCCGAGGCCAGGTTTTCGGCCAAGGCCCTTCCCAGCCGCCGTCCCGCGCCTACCAAGATCCACCAAGGTTTCGAATCGTTCACGTCTGTTTCTCCGTTCCTTCAAGGCTACCGTGTCTCCCACGTTCCAACGCATCCGATGGCGGCTCGTTTGGACCAGTATTCTGGCCCTGGGCCTTTCGTTGGGTTTCTTCTACCTGAACCAGTGGGTGTACGCCTTCTCCGACGATCAGTGCACGTGGATGGTGGAGCGCTATGAATCCCAGGAACACGGCCAGAAGGTGGTGCGCCGCCGGGCCGTCATCCGCGAGATCCTGGAAGGCGGAGTGGCCGAAGAGGCGGGTCTCCTGGAAGGCGACGAACTGCTGATGATCCGGGGCCAGCGGGTGAATCCCGATCGACTCTGGGAAGCCCAGACCTTGGTCAACGACCAACCGGAAGGGCGCATCCTCATCTACCTCGTCCGTCGCTACGACACGGAAAAGCGCGACTACCGCATGTTGGCGCTGCCGGTGAAGGTGGCCAAGCCCTTCCACCCCACGCAGTTGATCGTGCTGCTCACGGGGCTATTGACCTGGGCGCTGGGGTTGCTGGTGGTGGTGTCGTCGCCCCAGCGCAAGATCACGCGCCACTTCTACTATCTGGGCCTGATGGCGCTCATGATGCCCCTGGCGGTGACCGGCTTCATGGGCAATATGCCAGGGCCTCTGCAGGCCTCCTTCGGGTTCCTGTCCCAGGTGGTCATGGCGCTGGCGCCGCCGCTCTGGCTGCACTTCTTCCTCCGCTTTCCGTACAGCTTCCCGTTGCGCACCCATCGCCGTTTCCTGGTGATCCTCTACGGCAGCTTCCTGATGGTCGGGCTCCTGTTCGGGCTGTTCCATCTCCTCACGGCGATCCTGGGGAAGGACATTTTCCAGATGCTCCTCAACCGCTCGCCGTTACGATGGGTGGCCTTGACCTACTCCGTCGCTGCGGGGGTCGCCTACATCGCGGGCCTGGCCATGTTCTGGGTGGGCGCGTACAAGCTGCCGGACCGCCGTAGGCGCGGGCTCTTCCCGGCCTTGCTCTTCTCCACGGCCATTCTCGTGGACCTGATCGTGTTCCTGGTGCTGCAGGCCCAGGCGGGCCAGAGCTTGGCCTTCCAGCGCATCAGCTGGTGCTTCTTCACCCCTCTGCCGCTGCTGCCGCTCTCCTTTGCCTACGCCGTTCTGCGCCACGGGTTCTTCGATGTGCAGCGGGCCCTGCTGCGCTGGATCACGTACTTCGTGGTGCTGGGCCTTACGCTGGTGGCCTACTTCAGCGGGCTGGCCTGGGTGTTCTCCCTGTGGATCCACGCCATTCCCACGGCCTGGGTGGGGGTGCTCATGGGTGTGCTGGCCCTGCCCATCGGCTGGCTGCTGCGCTGGCTGCTGCTTTCGCTGCGGCGGCTGTTCCGGCGGGATCTGAACCAGGTGCGAGATCTCCTCTACGGCAGCCTGCGGGAAGGCCGCAAGGGGCTGTCGGAAACGGGGATTCTGAGCAGCCTCAAGGATAGCCTGCGAGAAGCCTATCGACCCCAGGTGCTGCTGATGCTGCCGGTGGAGCAGCGTTCCATTCTGTTGCCCGCAGTGGAGAGCAACCTCGAAGACGAAGAGGCCGTGAAGGCCCAGCCGTGCTCATTGCGGCTTCCCATGGATCTCCTGCGGCGGGCGAGGGAAAACCAGGAACTGGTGCTGGGTCTGGGGCCCGATGAATCCGAATGGATTCGAGAGCAGGGCGACGAGGTGCGGGCCCACGTGGATGCGTTGGAAGCCCAGATCCTGGTGCTGCTGCTGGTGGATGGAACGCCTCACACGGTCTTCCTCTTGGGCGGGAAATACGCGGAACTGAACTATGGCCGCGAGGATCGCGAATTGTTGCGGGAGGTGGCCATCGCGGCGGGCACGCTGCTGGAGACCAGCGTGCTGCATCGCCGCCTGCTGGATCAGGGGCGCATCGAACAGGAGCTTCAGACCGCCCGTCGCATCCAGGAAAGCCTCATCACCTACGAGGCCCCGTGCATTCCCGGCTACCAGATGGCGCTGCGCCTGGAACCCGCCCTCGAAACCGGTGGCGATCTGCTGTGGGTGAAGCGGCGGCCCGGAGGCAAGTGGCTGGCGGCGGTGGGAGACGTGAGCGGCAAGGGCATGGCTGCCGCGCTCTACATGAGCCAGGCCATGGCGCTGCTCAAGTTCGCGGCGCAGCACGAGGACATGGATTTCGAAAAGATCCTGCCCGCCCTGGACCGGACCCTCCGCAGTCTCATGAGCGCCCGGGATTTCCTCACGCTCGTCCTGCTGGAATGGGACGAATCGGGGGCCTACCGTTTGGCCAGGGCCGGGCATCCCGGCGCCTTGATCCTGATGGGGTCTCATCGAGAGGACATCCGCGAATGCGCCCCCGCCGGACGGGGCCTGGGCCTTCGTCCGCCGAGTGCGGGTGGCTGGCAGATCCACGAAGGCGTGATCGAGCCCGGTCAGTGGATCGTGATGTACAGCGACGGCCTCACGGAAGCCATGAACAAGCGCGGGGAACTTTACGGCGCGGCGCGGCTGGAGGAGCAGTTGATCCGCATGCGCGCCACGGGTTCGGCGCGGGCCGCCTGCGAAGCCATCTACCGCGATGTGGCCGCTTTCGAAAACCAGAACCGCGACGACCGAACCTTGTTCATTCTTGCGAGGGATGCCTGATGGATAGCCCTGCCGCCCCTTCTTCAGCTCCGCATTCCTCGTGGCTCCTGCGCATCGTGGTGGTGATGCTGGGCCTGCAGATGGGCTTGCTCTGGCTCCAGGGTCGCCTGCTGCATCGCCAGCATCAGGAACTGGTGGATCTGCGCAGCGACGTGCAATACCTCGCTGAAAGCCTGGATGCGGCGCTGGGAGCGGAGGTCGAAGAAGGCTCGTACGTGCCCATGCATCGGCTTCAGCGGGGCCGCAAGGGACACGCCTTGGTGCGAGCGGCCGTCTCCAGTGATCCGCCCCAGGAGCCTGCTTCCAACCCGCCCCAGGATCCGGCCATCAAGGAACTGGAGGAGGCCCGCGCCTCGGCCCAGAAAGCCGTGAAGGATGCACGGGAAGTGCAGTCGAAGCTCTCCTTCGAGGAGAACGCCCGCAAGGCCGAGGAAAAGGCCAAACTCGAAGCGGCGCAAAGGAAGGGCATCCGTTGGCACTACATCGCTCTTGGCGTGGGGGTGCTCGCATTGATCGTGCGCGTGTGGCTTCGCCGCAGAGGATAGGAGGCTTCATGACTGAACATAGGCTCTGGAAATGGCGTGGCTTCCTGGCGCTGGGCGCGGCCCTGGCGGTGCTGTGGTTCACTCTGCGGCTGATCGGAAGGCTGAAAGGCGGGAATACCCAGTTGCTTCAGATCGTCGTCCTGGGGCTGGGCCTGGGGGCCGTGGTGGCGGTGGGCCTGGCCTGGGGCAATTCCATCCTGCAAAGCGGTCGGGCTTCCGAGAGTCGGCAGAACCCTTTGCTGGGTTGGCTGGATCGCGGCTGGAAGCGCGTGGCGCTGCTATTCCGGTCCGACGCCGCGGAAGCCCATTACCAATGGGCGCTGGCTTCGCCATACGCGGATCGCGCCCTGGAGCACATGGAAGAGGCGGCCCGGCGGGGGCATCGCGAGGCCCATTTCGAGCTGGGGCTGTTCCAGACGACCCGCGGCATGGGCGAGGCGGGCCGCGAACTGGCCCTGCGTCATTTCCGGCGCGCCGCGGAACTGGGCCATGCGGAGGCGGCCTTCCATCTGGCCGAAGGCCTTCGCTGGGGAGCTGGCGATAGGAAGGATCGGGCCTCGGCCCACGCCTGGTACCTGCAAAGCGCCCATCGCGGTTGCGCTGCGGCCATGGCATGGCTTGCCCAGGCTTTCCAGCAGGGCGATGGCGTCGAACCCGATGCCGAAGCCGCCGCCCTTTGGCGCAAACGCCACGAAGCCCTGGGCGTGGTGCCAGGGCTGCGCACCAGCACGCTGGGCAAAGGCGACGACGACACGCTCCAGCGAGTGGGCGAAGCCGTGGCCTCGGGTTGGAACGATAGCCGCGCGGCCCTGGAAGCTCAGCCCGGATTTCCCGCCTTCGCGCGAGTGGCGGCCATCACGGCCCAGGTGTTTCTGGTGGGCCTGGCGCTGTTCTTGTTCCTCATCACCTTCCTGTACGGAGGCCTCTTCGCCATTCCCGGCTTTCTGGCGCTCGCCGGATTGACCATGCTCCATTTCAAGCTCCGCAAGGAATCCGCCTACTCCCGCGCCACTCGCCACATGATGGAGGGCGCGGAAAAGGGCGAAGCCGAGGCCTCGTACAAGCTTGGCATGGCCTTCCTGCGCGGCCAGGAACAGATGCCCCAGGATTTGCTGGAAGCGGCGCGCCACTTCCAGCAGGCCGCAGAGCAAGGCCACCTCGCCGCCATGATCGAACTGGCGGAGTTGCAATGCTGGGGCCCTCAGGGGCTCCGCAATCCAGAGCAGGGCCGGGCCTGGTTGCAACAGGCCGCCGACCGCGGCCACGCCGAGGCCCGTCTCAAACTCTCCCGTTTGAGCAAGCGACCTGAACTCTGAAGGACGCACTGAAGGCAGGCTTGGGCTGCTCGGCCTCAAATCCGGCTTCGCAGCGTCTCGATGTAATGCTCCACGGCGTAGTTCATCCAGCGGAAGCCGCCGCCGGGTTCGCTTCCCAGATAGCCGCAGTGGCCGCCCTGGCGCTCGATGTGGGCGTGGACGGAAGGGGAGATGGGGCCGAGATCGGAGGCGGGCGCGAAAGGATCGTCCAGGCTGGCCAGCAGCACGAAGGGCCGTTGAATGCCTGCCAAGTAGGGGCCGCAGCTGCATCGAGCATAGTAGTCCTGGCGGCTCGCAAAGCCCGCCTGAGGGGCCGTATAGGCTTCGTCGAAATCCCGCAGCGAATGCAGATCCGGCAGATCGGGCGCGTCGGGAACGCCCGCCACATGCTCGTGCATGAGCTTCAGAAAGCGCAGATCGTACACCCGGTTGAGACCGTGCAACATGCGCAGCGAGCAGACATCGAGATCCCCCGGTGGATTCACCGCCATGGCGGCGTCGGGCTGCGCCAGGTGATGATCCCGTCCCGTGAGCAGCACCAGCATGGCGGCGCTGAGGGAGAAGCCCACGGCGATGATCTTGCGGCCTGGAAAGCGTTGGCGAGCGTGGGCGATCACTGCGGCCACGTCTTTCGTGGCGCCGCAGTGGTACGGCTTTCGCGCCAAGCCTCGCCCCAAGCCCGTGCCTCGGTGGTTGACCGAGATGACCCCGTGCCCTCGTGCCACAGCCCTGGCCGCGCTGCGGCGAAGGTAGTACGAGCCTGCGTTGCCGCCCAGGCCATGCAGAAGAACGATCACGGTGTCGGTGAGGCCTTCGGCCACTTCCAATCGCAGCTTTTCGCCCGGTTCCACCTCCAGGAACTCAGGTGTGCCGGGCACCGGCACCATGGGCGTTTTCACCCGATCCGAAAGGATGGTCTGGAAATGGGGTCCCGGCGCCCAGAGGGCGGGGCGGAAGGGGGCAGGGCGGGGCAGTTCCATGCTTCCAGCATAGCGGCTGGGGCAGACTCTTCCCCTGGAAGCCCATTCATGTTTCAACAGTGCCATGGACCCGCTGCTCGATTTCCCGTTGAATCCATGCGTGAAGGGCTTTCCCCAGGATGCACCGCCCCTGCGTCTGCGGGAGGTGGGAGAGCAGGGATGGAACCTGTTCCATGGGCATCTGGGAAGCCCCGTGGCGGTGCTGCGTCGCGAGGTGATGGACGAGAACGCCCGCTGGATGCGGGATTTCCTGCGGCGCTCTGGCGCGAGCCTCTGCCCCCACGGCAAGACCACCCTGGCGCCCCAGCTCTTTCACCGTCAGCTGCAGGATGGCGCCTGGGGTCTTACGCTGGCCACACCCACCCAGGCTCAGATGGCCTTCCACTACGGGATTCCGCGGGTGCTGCTGGCCAACGAAGTGGTGGATGCGGCGGCGCTGCGGGGCCTCAGTCGCACGGTGGATGCGGATTCGCAGCGGGAGCTGTGGGTTTTCGCCGATTCTCGGGAAGCAGTAGAAATCATGGCGACGCATTGGTGCGCAGAGAAACCGCTGAACGTGCTGGTGGAAACGGGCATTGCGGGAGGCCGTTGCGGCGCGAGATCCATCGCCGAAGCCATGGACGTGGCGAGGGCCGTGAAAGCCTCGCCAAAACTTCG
>JAJTBC010000197.1 GCA_021287085.1 Bacillota bacterium
ATCGCCGGGCTTTTCCATGCGCCGCGAGGCTGTGAAGGCCGCGATGGCTTCGGGATCGTCGCCGCTGAGGAAATCCGCGCCCAGGCTGAGGATGACCTTGGCCTTGGCAAGGCGGGGCTGGATATCGACGGTGGCGCCGTACGCGGCCTGTCGGCCTTCCTGCAGGCCATCGCCCACGGAAGGTTCCCATACCAGGGTTTCCAGGGTGGGCAGGGCCGCCTTGAACTCCGCCAGCAGGGCTTGTCGCGTGGGACTCACCGT
Source organism: Bacillota bacterium (assembly GCA_021287085.1). Lineage (GTDB taxonomy): Bacteria > Acidobacteriota > Holophagae > Holophagales > Holophagaceae > JAYREN01. The sequence goes on from JAJTBC010000197.1 coordinate 262, forward strand.
GGCCCCCCGCAGGAGCAGCACGGATTTCTGCTCCCGCTTGGCCGCGGCCAAAGCCGCCACGAGGGTCTGTTCCGCTTCGGCCCAGGAAGCGGCCTTGCCCTTGAGCTTGGGACCGCGCAAGCGATCGGGATCGTAGAGCCGCAGCACATCGGCCAGGGCGCGGGGGCTGGTCTTGCCCTTGAGGCCGGGATGCTCGTCGTTGCCGGTGATGTGGATGGGCCGGCCTTCGCGGGTCTTCACCAGCACGCTGTAGGCGCGGCGGCCTTCGGGGAAGGTGCTGGCGTAGTGGTTGGCTACGCCGGGCAGGATTTCCTGGGGCTTCCTGGTGTAGGGCACCACCTTGGAACGCCCGCCCTTCTTGCCGCAGGCCACGGTGGCGGCCACGGCCGTGGTGGCGCCCACCAGGGAGAGGAAGGTGCGCCGCGAAAAGGCGCCGCTAGGGGGATCGGCGGGGTCCATGGCCCCCGGCACGAATTCCTCGTGGGCGGCGCGGCGGGCGTCGAGGCTTTCGTCGCGTTCTTCCAGGGAACGCCAATGGCGCGGGCTGTCCACGGCCAGATGATCGTCGGAATCGGAATGGAGGTGCTTATCCACGGCGCTTCACCGAATGGGCAGGGGGGTTGAGAACGAGAGCAGGACGGGCTTCGGCGTCTTTCTCTTGAGGCAGGAAGGTGGCGGCCACGGCTTCCTTGTCCAGCAGCAGGGGCGCGGCCAGGAGGGAGGCCACGGAGCCCAGGATGTCGCGTCGAGGGGTGGTTTCCATGGCGTTCCTATCGATGGCAAGCGGCGCAGTGTTCGGCGGCGCGCTTGATTTTGGTGTCCTTGGGGAGTGCGTGGGACGGATCGCGGTGACAGGCCAGGCAATTGGACATGCGCATGCCCATGTCCCGGCGCAGCACGGTCATGGTCTGCACCTCGCCGTGGCAGGTCTGGCAGGCCACGCCCGCGTTGACGTGGGGGCGGTGATCGAAGAAGACGTGGTCGGGCAGGGTATGCACCCGTTCCCAGGCCAGCGTCTGGCCCGATTCGTAAAGCTTGGTCAACTGCTGGATGGCGGGGCGGTCGGTCTTGGTGACCTTGTGGCAGCCCATGCAGGTTTCCACGCTGGGCACGCCTGCCGTGCGGGATTTGCTGGCTCCGGCATGGCAGTACTGGCAATCCATTTTCAAGGTGCCCGCATGAAGTTGATGGGAGAAGGGAATGGGCTGCTGGGGGGCATAGCCCTTGGCGAAGCGATCCGGCTCGGTGAGCCAGCCCACGGCCAGGACCGTGCCCAGCACCGCCACGGCGCCCAAGGGCAGCACGAGACGGAACGCGCGATCGAATGGATGCATGCCAGACCTCCGAGGGCGATGAAAGGATCCCCCAGGGCGGGGATGGAATCGTCACCATTGAGACGCCGCAACCGGTCCATCTGTTTTGGTTTTTTTAGAGGATCGGGACGGAGCGCCGGAACGCCTTGTATTTCGGTGATAATCTGAAACAGATGCTCCATCCTATCCGCCCCAAGGTCAAGCTCGGCGCCTGGTTCCTTGCATGAGCCAGAACTGGCTGCTAGGCGGTCACTGGATGGCGCCCCATCGCTCGGTGGGGGAGAGCAGAAATGGCTCATGCTCCTGGCATCTGACCCGCCCGATCAAGGGGGGGATGCCGTGGCTGGTGCAGCATTGGCCCGTGCGTCCGGCGGAACTGGACGCCCTGCGCGAGACCTCCCTCCAGCGCTTCATGGATGCGGAGCCTTTGGACGCGACAAACAGCCGCTTCGGGTTCGACGAAGGTCAGGCCTGGTTCGCCCAGGAATTGCCGGGCACGCCCCTGGAGGAGCTTTGGCCACGGTGGACGGAGCGCTGTCGCAGCGCCTTTCTGGAATATCTGGAAAAAACCCTGGGCCTGAGTCCTCAACCCAGGGCCCTCTGGCCCCAGGCCATCCATCTAAGGCCCGGCGGGCTCGTGGTGCCGCGGGTGCTGGGCACGGCCCCCGTGAGCCTGGACCAGTTCCGACGGGAGATGAGCAAGCTCTCCCCCCCCGGCACGGAGGATGGACCTCGGCCCTGGGAGGCTCCTCCTGAGCGCCTGGTGGCCTCCCGGCGTCCCATTCGAGGCCGGGCTCGGGAATTGACCTACCTGAAATCCCTGATGATGGGCATCAATGCCCCCCTGCATCCCGAGCGCCTTTTCGTGCTCATGGGTGAAGAAGGGCTGGGGCAGAAGACGTTGGCGGATTGGGCCATGGCTGCCACCGAGGCCGAAGGGCTCTGGGCCGCTTCCTTCGACGTGAAGCCTGGCGAAGGAGCCGGCGCCTTTCTGGCGCGGAGCCTCGAAACGCTGATCCAAGGCTCCGAAGCCGATGTGTATGCCCGGTGCCCTCGGGCCTCGCGCATCCTGGCGCGGCGCGTGGCCTCCTTCGCGCTCTTGGGGGGCGGCGCCCGCACGGTGCCTGCGGAAAAGCCCTTGAGCGAAGAAGAGATCCAGAGCGCCCTGGAGATCCTGATCCAAGGCCTGAAGCCACGGGTGTTCTTCGTGCAGCGAGTGGATTGGGGGGATGAAAGCCTGCATCGGCTCCTGATCCGATTGGCCACGGAATCGGATCTTACCTGGTTCTTCACGGTGGAACAGCCCGCCCTGCGGAGCTTCCTGGACCCCCTCAAGGGCCATCCTGCCGTGGTCTTCATGACCCTGAACGCCCTGGAAGAAGTGGATCTGGACCAGATCGTGGACGATCTACTGGAAGGGCCGCGGGTGCCGGAGTTGCTTCGCCAGCATCTGCTCAAGGCGAGCCTCGGCAATCCCAGCCTGCTGGAGGATCTGCTGGACCAGGCCCGGCGTGAAGGGGCCTTGACCTGGAGCGGCAAGGGATGGATCCCCACCCGCCCCAGCGTGGAGCGGCCTGCCACCCTGGAAAAAAAGATCGTGCGCCTGTTGGCGGGGCGGCTTCAGCGCCTGAGTGCTTCGGAATTGGCTGTGGCGCGGGTGCTGGCCCTGGTGGGGCTGCCCTTGGGCACCCGTGCGCTGGGGCAGGCCCTGGGCATCGGCGGGGATCCCCTGGATCACGCCTTGCAAGGGGTGGTGGAAGCGGGGCTGGCGAGGCAGGAAGGCGGGCGCGTGACCCTGGTGGATCCCAGCCTCCGGGAATTGACCATGGCCGGATGCTCCACGCCGGAAAGCCGCCGTTTGGCCCGTTCCGCCCTGAACGCGCTCTTGGAGATGGGCCGCATCCACATGGCCCGGGGCCGACTCCAGCAGGGACTGACCTCGTTCCGCTCCGCCGTGGGGCTCGTGGCGGGCGAGCGGGATTCCAAGGAACGGCTCGAAGCGCGCTTGGAGTTGGCGCGGGCGCACTTCGTCATGGGCTACCCCGATGCGGCCCAGGAAGCCCTTTCGGAGGCCCTGCGGGAGGCCGAGGCCCTGGGCCACCGAGCCAGCCTCGCCCAGTTGCATCTCAACGTGGGGTTGTTCCGCAGCATCGAGCAGAGCCTCGGGGAATCCCTCCGCCATCTGGAGCTGGCCTCCTCGGCGTTCAAGGCCCTGGGGGATGAAGCCGGACAATCCATGGCCCGGGCCTGGAAGGCGCGTACCCTGGGCCTTCTGGGGCGAGAGACGGAGGCGGATTTCGAGATGGAACGCGCCTTGACCTTCCCCGCCACCGGGCTTGGGGATCTGGATCGGGGCGAGCGGTGGCTCCTGAAGAGCGAGCGGTCCGCTCAGCGGCATCAGTTCGATCAGGCCGCCCGGGAATGCCTGGAAAGCGCGGCCTCTTTCAAGGGTTCCGGCCATGTGTGGTACGAGCGCTTCGCCCGGCTGCGGGCGCTTCAGGCCAAGACGGCGGGACTGGGGGAAGCCCCCTTCGCCATGGAAGAAGCGTGGATGGAGCTGGAAGCCTTGAAGGCCTTTTCCGAAGGCACCGGGTCTCGATGGCTGGAAATGGAGTGGCGGCGCGCCCATGCCCTGCTGCTGAGCGTTGCGCCCCATCCCACCGAAGCCATGGCCGCCGAGGCCCTGGTGGCCTGGAGTGATGTGCAGACCGTGGCCCAGCAGTGGAAGTTCCTGGGGCTGGTGCTGGAGGCCAGTGCGCGAAGTTCCATGCTCCTCATGGCCCAGGGAGAGAAGCTGGGCGCGCGGGCCCGGTTGCAGGATGCCTTCGGGGCCTTCCAGACCCTCTGGTCGGGGGTGCCGGAAGCCTATGGCGACACCTTCCTGGAGCGGCCCGATATGCGGCGGTTCCGCGCGGCGGTGGAAGGCGCGGGCCTGCGTTTCGTGCTTCCAGAGCGGTTGCCGGCTCTGCCAGAATGGACGCCCGTTCCGAGGAAAACTGCCCCATGAGTCACGCCTCCGAATCCTCCCCCCGCCTGACCTTGCCCGATCTGGCCGCTTTCAAGCAGCAGGGCCGCGCCATCGTCATGACCACCGCCTACGACGCGCCCACCGCGTGGATCGCCGATGCCGCCGGGGTGGACATGATCCTGGTGGGCGATAGCGTCGGCAACGTGTGCCTGGGATTCGAAAACACCTTGCCCGTCACCATGGCCATGATGCGCCATCACCTGGAAGCCGTGGTGCGCGCCCGGCCCAAGGCGCTGCTGCTGGCGGACATGCCCTACCTCAGCTACCACCTCAGTCCCGAGGACACCGTGCGCAACGGCGGGGCCTTTCTCCAGGCCGGGGCCCAGGGAGTGAAGCTGGAGGGCGGCGCCGTGCGGCTGCCCATGATCCGGGCCCTGGTGCAGGCGGAGATCCCGGTGCTGGGCCATCTGGGCCTGACGCCCCAATCCATTCATGCCATGGGCGGCTACAAAGTGCAGGGCAAGGAAGCCAAGGCGGCCCTGACCCTGCTGGACGACGCTCAGCGCCTGCAGGATGCGGGCTGCTTCGGGGTGCTGCTGGAGGGCATTCCGGCCCAACTGGCGGCAAAAGTCACGGCCAGTCTGGAAATTCCCACCATCGGCATCGGGGCGGGGCCGCACTGCTCGGGTCAAGTGCTCGTGTTCCACGACTTGCTTGGAATGTTGCCGGGCCAGGCCCCGAAGTTTGTGCGTAAGTACATGAACGGCTTTGAATTGATGACAGATGCCATGTCCCGCTGGGCCAAGGATGTGCGGGCCAAGCGCTTTCCCGATGCTCAGGAATCCTATATCCTTCCAGAGGCCACCGGGAAGTTCGTGAGCGCGTGGACCCCCACCCAAGAACCTCCCGAAGTGTGACGGCCCCCACAGGAGTTATTGTTTGTCCATGAGAATCGTCCGAACCATTCCCGAACTGCGGGCCCTGCTGAAAGCCCTGCGGGAAGGGGGCTCTCGCATCGGCTTCGTGCCCACCATGGGTTACCTGCACGAAGGCCATGCATCGCTCATCCGTCAAAGCACCGCCCGTTGCGATCATACGGTGGTTTCCATCTTCGTGAACCCCACGCAGTTCGGCCCTGCGGAGGATCTGGCCAAGTACCCCAGGGATCTGGAACGGGACCAGGTGCTTTGCCAGAAGCACGGAGCCACCGTGCTGTTCCTGCCGGAGCCTTCGGAAATCTACCCCACGGGCTTTTCCACCTTCGTGGAACCGGGAGAACTGGGCCAGGTGCTCTGCGGGGCCTTCCGCCCCGGCCATTTCCGGGGCGTGGCCACGGTGGTGACCAAGCTCTTCAACATCGTCCAGCCGGACCTGGCCTTTTTCGGCCAGAAGGACCTTCAGCAGACCGTGGTCATCCGGCGGGTGGTGCGGGATCTGAACTTGCCCGTGGACATCGTGGTGGCGCCCACGGTGCGGGAGGCCGATGGGCTCGCCCTCAGCAGCCGCAACGCCTACCTGAGCCCGGAGGACCGCCAGCGCGCCACGGCCTTGAGTCGAGGTCTGCTGGCCGCCGATGCCGCCTTCCGCGCCGGAGAGCAGAGCGTCGCGGCCCTGCTGGCCCTGGCGCAAAAGGAACTGGGCGAGGTGGACGAGCTGCAGTACCTGGAACTGGTGGATGCCCATACGCTGGAGCGGACCGCCGACCCCATCGCCCGCACCGTCGCGCTGTGCGTGGCCGCCAAGGTGGGCACGACGCGCCTTATTGACAACGTGCTGTTGACTCCCGATCCTGAAGCCGTCCAGTTCTTGAGCCATCTGGACGCCGACTAGCTCGAAGGAGGCTTGCATGATCCTCGAATTGTTCGTGTCGACGTGCTTGTTTGCGGGACCGCCGCCCCACGCTCAAGCCCACGGGCGCGGCGGAGCCAAGGCGGAAGGCGTGCCGCCGGGCCTGGCCAAGAAGCCGGGGGGCCTGCCTCCAGGGCTCGCCAAGAAATTTGGTCGCCGGTTGCCCGAGCGGCCTTACGTGGCCCTGGATCCGAATCGCATGGACCGGGCCTGGTTCCTGATCGGGGGCCAATGGCAGCTCAAGACCGGGCTGAGCCTTCAGGTGCAGGCGGAGATCCGCGATGCGCTCCGGCTCCCCTTGGCGCCCCCGCCGATTCCCCTTCCCAAGGTTGGAATCGATCTGCATGTCGTGGCATTCTGATCCCTCGGTTCGGTTGACCTGAGCCGTTTCCTCGTTTCAAGGCCGGGACCCCTGTCGGGGCCTGGACCCGGAGGCACCATGCTTCGTCACTTCCTGCTCGGAAAAATCCATCGCGCGACCGTGACCCGCGCCGATCTCGACTACGTGGGCTCCATTACCCTCGATCCTCTGCTGATCGAGGCAGCGGGGTTCATGGAGAACGAAAAGATCGACATCTACGACGTGACCAATGGCTCGCGGCTTTCCACCTACGTCATTCCTGGCCAGCGGGGCTCGGGGGAAGTGGGCATCAACGGTGCCGCCGCCCATCTGGTGAGAGCCGGCGATCTGGTGATCCTGGCCGCCTACGGCTACCTCACCGACGCCGAGGCCAAGCACCACCGCCCCAATGTGGTCTTCGTTGACGGCCGGAACCAAATCACCTCCAAGGAGCATCAAGAACGTACGCCTTTGAGCTAAGCGATTCCCAAGGGCGCGGGTTGCTGCTAGAAAAAGGA
>JAJTBC010000217.1 GCA_021287085.1 Bacillota bacterium
AGAAGGCCGTGGCCAAGAAGCCGGTCGCGAAGAAGGCTGTGGCCCAGAAGCCCGTGGCGAAGACGGCCGTGGCCAAGAAGCCGGTTGCGAAGAAGGCCGTGGCCAAGAAGCCCGTGGCGAAGAAGGCTGTCGCCAAGAAGCCTGCGAAGAAGGCCACCAAGAAGTAGAAGTGAACAAGACAGGCATCCTGCCTGTCCCGAACCGTTTGTTCCGCAACGGATCAGGGGGAATTCACGGACCACTGATAAACCATGGACGGATGCTCTCATTCGAAGATGCGTGGTCTTTGCGTTCCCCCTGGCTCCGCGACCTGTCAGGACCCAAGTCCGCTTGGGGTCCAAACCCGAGCGATAACGCCGCCCCTTGAGGGCGTCCAGGATCTTTCCCATGAAGTTGATCGAACGCATCTCCGCCCTTGAAGTTCTCGATAGCCGGGGCAATCCCACCGTGCTGGCGAGGGTCTATCTCACCGACGGCTCCTTCGGCCAGGCCATGGTGCCTTCCGGTGCCAGCACCGGCAGCCGCGAAGCCTTGGAGAAGCGGGATGGCGACAAGAAGCGCTATCTCGGCAAAGGCGTGCTGGATGCGGTGCACGCGATCAACACGGAAATCCACGATGCCCTGCAGGGCATGGACCCCTTCCAGCAGGCCGAGCTCGACGAGGTCATGATCAGCCTCGATGGCACCGAGAACAAATCCAATCTCGGCGCCAACGCGACGCTGGGCGTGTCCATGGCCCTGGCCGATGCCTCCGCCAAGGCGCTGGGTCAGCCGCTGTACCGCTACCTGGGCGGGGCTTCCGCGCGATTGCTGCCCGTGCCCATGATGAACATCCTCAATGGTGGCGCTCACGCCGACAACAATGTGGATATCCAGGAGTTCATGATCCTGCCCGTGGGCGCTCCCACCTTCGCGGAAGGGTTGCGCTGGGGCGCGGAGGTCTATCACGCCCTCAAGGCTGTGCTGAAGGCCAAGAAGCTCTCCACGGGCGTGGGCGACGAAGGCGGTTTCGCCCCCAACCTGGGCTCCAACGAAGAGGCCCTGGTGCTTATCGGCGAAGCCATCAAGAAGGCCGGGTTCAAGCCCGGCAAGGATTTCTATCTCGGCCTCGACTGCGCTTCCAGCGAGTTCTACAAGGAAGGCAAGTACGAAATCGACGGCGCCGCCAAGACCGGCAAGGATCTCATCGCCTACTACGCGGGCCTTACCGAGCGCCACCCCGTCATCACCATCGAGGACGGCTGCGACGAAAGCGATTGGAAGAACTGGAAGGCCCTCACCGAGAAGCTGGGCAACACGATTCAGCTGGTGGGCGACGATCTCTTCGTCACCAATCCCGCGATCCTGCACAAGGGCATCGTGGAAGGCGTGGCCAACGCCATTCTCATCAAGGTGAACCAGATCGGCACCGTCACGGAAACCCTGCGGGCGGTGGATATGGCCCACAAGGCCGGCTATCGCGCCATCATCAGTCACCGCAGCGGCGAAACCGAAGACACCTTCATCGCCGATCTCGCCGTGGCCACCGGCGCGGGTCAGATCAAGACCGGCGCGCCCTGCCGCACGGATCGCGTGGCCAAGTACAACCGTCTGCTCCAGATCGAATGGGAACTGGGGGCCGCCGCTCGCTACGCCGGGCGCGAAGCCTTCGGAGCCATTCTGCGCTGAGGAAACCATGTCCGTCGTCGCCGAGGTGAAGCCGTGAACGCCGCGTGGTTATTGCGTTCGCGCACCCTGTGGGCGGCGTTGGGGGTTTCCTCGCTGCTCTCCACGGCGATCCTCTTCCTTTCGCCCGACGGGTTGCCCGCCCTGCGCAAGCGTCGCGCCGAGCTGGTTTCCCAGAAGGAAGAACTGCTGAAGAAGGCCCGACAGAATCGGGAGCTGGCCGAACAGGTGCGGCTCCTTTCCGCCAAAGACCCCGAACTCTTCGAGGCTCTGGCCCGGCGCCAAGGCTATGCGCGGCCCGGCGAAACGGTGTACAGCTTCCGCGAACGCCGCTGAGTCCATGCTCACGCTGGCCTCCGCTTCGGGCAACGTCTTCGGCTACGTGTGGGCCGAGGACGCACCGGCGTTTTTCGACGGCCCTCGCTGGGCGAAGGTGTTGTGTCCCCGTGGCGAAGGCTTCGGCCTCGACGGTCTCTTCCTGGTGCAACGACCCACGCCCGGTCAGCCTTGGCGCATGGATCACTGGGAGCCGGACGGAAGCCTCACCTTTTGTTCCAACGGCACCCGGGCAGCGGCGGCCCTGGTGGATACCCAGGGCGAACAGAGCCTGAACTCCAGTGGGAGCGAAGTGCGGATTCGCATCGCTCCCGGTGAAGTGGCCCTGCGTCTTCCCGAAGGTCCCGGATTTGACGTGAAGGAAAACCCCTTGGCCTTGGACGTGCCCCACGCCTTCGGCTGGACAGGCACGCCACATCTCGTTCTCGACGTTCCCGATACCCGAGTCTTGGATTTGGAAACCCTTGCCCCGCCCCTGCGCTTTCATCCTGATCTGCCCGAAGGCGCCAACGTGAGCTTCGTGCAGGTGCTGGAGCCCGGCCGCGCGCGCATCCGCAGCTGGGAGCGAGGGGTGGAAGGGGAGACGCTCTGCTGTGGCCAGGGGGCCGCCGTGGCCGGAGCCTGGCTGGCCCAGCGCACGGGCCTGCGGTCCTGGGTATTCCAGCCCGCTGGGGCGGATTCCGTGCGGGTCTCCGTGGCATCCATGGTTCAAGGTGTCTGGTCCCAGCTTTGGATCGGGGGCCCGGTGCGGCGTCTGGGGCGGGTCGAGCTGGACCCTTCGATTCTGGAGCGACTGGCGTGGAACGTCCGTGGAACCTGCTAGAATGAGGCATTCGCTTCGAGGACGGATCGTGAATCCACGCCACTGCGTTCAGCGCAAAGCCAGGATGGGCGCATGACTGCGCGGATCATCGCACTTGCCAATCAGAAGGGTGGGGTGGGCAAGACCACCACGGCCATCAATCTGGCGGCCTCTCTGGCCATGATGGAAAAGATGGTGCTGCTCATCGATTTCGATCCGCAGGGGCACAGCACCACGGGGCTGGGCTTCCCCAAGCCGGATCAGCGGGCGGGCTCCTACGCGCTCATGAAGGGCGCTCCCGCCAAGGCGCTGATCCTCACCACCGAAGTGCCCATGCTCCAGATGATCCCGGCGGGCAAGGATCTGGCGCAGCTGGAATTCGAGCTCTTCGAACTGCCCGAACTCCAGGTGCTGCGGCGAGGCCTGGAGCCGGTGCTGGAGGACTACGACTACATCCTCATCGATCCGCCTCCCTCGCTGGGCATGATTACCCTCAACGCGCTCACCGCCGCCGATGAAGTGATCGTGCCCATGCCCTGCGAATTTTTCGCGCTGGACGGATTGGCCGAGCTTATCGAGACCATCCGTCGCGTGCAGTCAGGCCCCAATCCGCGCCTGCAGATGGGCGGCATCCTGCTCACCATGGCCGAAGAGCGCACCAACCTGGGCGCTGCGGTGGCCAACGAGGTGCGCCAGGCCTTTCCCGGCAAGGTGTTCCAGACCTTCATTCCGCGCAACATCCGGCTGGCCGAGGCTCCGAGCCATGGCAAGCCCGTGGCCTTCTATGACCTGCGCTCCAAGGGGGCCCAGTCCTACCTGAACCTCGCCAAAGAGTGGCTGGGCCTTCAGGCGGAGGAAACACCATGAGCCTGAAACGTCCTGCGCTGGGCCGAGGCCTCACCTCGCTCATGAATCAGATCGCGCCGGAGGATGCCAATTCCCGCGAAATCCCCGTGGGCAGCCTGGTGGCCAACCGCCATCAGCCCCGCACCCACTTCGACGAGCAGGCCCTCGAGGATCTGGCGGCCAGCCTCAAGCAGCACGGCATGGTGCAGCCCATCGTGGCGCGCAAGGTGGGCGACCGCTTCGAGATCATCGCGGGCGAGCGCCGCTGGCGCGCCGCCAAGCGGGCCGGGCTGGCCATGGTGCCCGTGGTGCTCAAAGAAGTGCCCGATGATCGCCTGCTGGAAATCGCCCTGGTGGAGAACATCCAGCGCCAGGAACTGAATCCCATCGAAGAAGCCAAGGCCTACTGGCAATTGGGCGAACACCTGCGGCTCACCCAGGAGCAGGTGGCGGATCGCGTGGGCAAGAGTCGGCCCCAGGTGGCCAACACGCTGCGCCTGCTGCGGCTGCCTTCCCCCATCCAGGATTTCGTGGCGCTGGGTTCCGTGTCCACGGGCCACGCCAAGGTGCTTCTGGGAGTGGAAGACCTGCGGCTGCAGGAACAGTTGGCCCAGGATGTCATCCAGAAACAGCTTTCCGTGCGGGCGCTGGAAGCCAAGGTGCATCAGTTGGCGCAGCAGCGCAGAGCCAAGGTGCGCAAGCCCAAAGGCAACGTGTTCCGCAAGGCGGCGGCCGAAGAGTTGACCCAGGCCTGGGGCACCCGCGTGGAAATCACCTCCAAGGGCAAGGGCGGCTCCCTGGTGCTCCATTTCGGCAGCGAACAGGAACTGGACCGTCTCTTCGAATCCCTGAAGCACGGTCCCCGGAAAGGCTGACGTGGCCGGGGTGCTTCCCCATCTGCAGCGGCTCGATGAGCGAGGCCATTGGGGCATCAAGCTGGGCCTCGAAAATCCGCGTCGTCTGCTGGCGGCGTTGGGGCATCCCGAACAGCGATTTCCTGCGGTGCTCATCGCGGGTACCAACGGCAAAGGCAGCACCGGCGCCTTTCTCGCCCACGCCCTGAAGGCCTGCGGCCATCGCATCGGCTGGACCACCTCGCCCCATCTCGTCTCGCCCACGGAGCGCATCTGGATCGACGGAGCGCCCCTTTCGGCGGAAGCTCTGGATGGCTTTCTGGCGCAGGCCTTCCTCGCCGAAGAGTCGCTGGGGATCAAGGCCACGTACTTCGAGTTGATGATCGCCTCGGCGCTGCTGGCCTTTCGGGAGGCCGGTGTGGAGCTGGCCTTGGCGGAAGTGGGCATGGGCGGTCGCTGGGATGCCACCAACGTGCTCGATCCCATCGTGACCGTGCTGACTCACGTGGGTCTGGATCACATGGCCTTTCTGGGCGAGACCAAGGAAGCCATCGCTCGGGAAAAACTCGCCACTGCCCGGGCCGGGCGGCTGCTGGTGCTGGGACCGAGCCTTGAGGTCGATTGGGTGCGTCCGCTGCTGGAGGTGGAGCCAGTCCTTTGCCCGGCGCCGCGAGTCGTCGCTGAAAGCGTTCAATGGGATCACAGCGTGGTGCAAGGACATCGCGTTGGGTTGGCGGGCCTCCATCAGCTCGAGAACCTCGCCACCGCCCTGGAAACCCTGCGCCAACTCCAGCATCTTGGTTGGCATCTGCCCGATGACGCTCTGTGGCGGGGCATCGCGCAGACCCAATGGCCGGGCCGATTGTGGGTCGTTCCTGGCCTTGAGAATGTGTGGATGGATGGCGCGCACAATCCCGATGGCGCCGCCGTGGTGGCTCGTCACGCAAAAGCCTGCGGCGTGCAGCCCCATCTGCTGTTCGGCGCCATGGGCGACAAGGA
>JAJTBC010000219.1 GCA_021287085.1 Bacillota bacterium
GAAAGCAATCTGCGCCGAGTCTTCGAGCGCCTGCGCTGGGCCAGCCAGGAGCGTCACCTTCCCGCGTTCAAGCGCTTCGCGGAAGAATGAGGGGCACCCTGGATCCACGCCGGAATGGTAGCCTTGCACCTTGTTGGCGCCTTGTGCTTTTGAGGAGAAGAGAATCCCATGCAGATGATCATTGATTTCCCCGGTGGCGCCCGAGTGGACGCCCACTTCGGAGGTTTCACCGTCGCCACCGATCAGCCTCCCCAGAGCGGCGGCGAAGGCTCCGCGCCCAGTCCTTTCGCCGTGTTCCTGGCCTCGCTCGGCACCTGCGCCGGCATCTACGTGCTGGGCTTCTGCCGCCAGAGAGGCCTGGACACCACTGGCATCCGGCTGGTGCAGACCATGGGCTTCAACCCTGAGAGCGGCAAGCTGGAATCGGTTTCCATCGATATCCAGGTTCCTCCCGCCTTCCCGGCCCACTATCACGAGGCGCTCGTTCGCGCCGCGAGCCAGTGCGCGGTGAAGAAACAACTGGAGCAGCCGCCCCTCATCGAAGTGCGCACCGTCGTCGGAGAATGAGGCCAGTCGCCAGGGCATCTTCCAGCATCTAAGCGCTCAGCGTGGATGAAGGCATGTACGCCTTTCACTTGAGTGCTTCCAGCTCCTGGATGAGCGCCTGCGCATCATGGCAATCGTTGAGGCGCTGGCGGAACTTGCCGCCGCCGGGAATGCCTTTGGTGAACCAGCTTCCGATCTTCTTGATCTTGTGCAGAGCTTCGCGTTCATCCAGCAGTTCCATCAACAGGCGGAAGAAGCGCAGCGTCACATCGATGCGCATGGCGGGCGTGACGCTGAATTCAGGATCGAGAACCTGACGAAAGAGAAAGGGGTTGTACAGCGCGCCTCGACCGATCATCACGCCGTGACAGCCCGTTTCACGCACCATGCGATGGGCATCCTCGGCGTTCACCACATCGCCATTGCCGATGATGGGATAGGGCAGGCTCGCCTCCACGGCCCGCGCGATGAGGCTCCAATCCGCATGGCCTTCGTACTGCTGGGTGCGGGTGCGGGGATGGATGGCGAGGCCCTGCACGCCTACATCGGCGAACATCTTCAGGAAATCCAGATACTCCGCTTTCTCCTTCTGGCTGGCGTCCCATCCGGCGCGCATCTTGACGGTGACAGGCACCTTCACCGCCTTCACCATGGCGCCGACACAGCGTTCCGCTAGGCGCAAATCCCGCAGCAGTGCGCTGCCCGCGCCGCCCTTGGTCACGTTGCTGGCAGGGCAGCCCATGTTCAGATCCACGAGATCCGCGCCAGCCTCTTCGCACAGCACCGCGCATTGGGCCAAATGCTCGGGATCGGAACCCGCCAACTGCATGGCGTACGGGCGTTCGCCTTCAGAGGCCATCATGCGTTCGGCCTTGCGCGCGTGGCGCACCAAGGCTTCGCTGCTGATCATCTCGGAAACCGTGAGCCCCACGCCGCCAACTTCCCGGATCATGCGCCGAAAGGGCTGATCGGTGATTTCGTGCAGCGGCGCCATCACCAGCGGCGGATTCACGGCAATGGAGCCGATGGAAAACGACGTGGCGGGAAAGCTCATGGCAGCCTCGCCGGTTCAGGATCGTGCCGAAAGCTGCGATGCAACATCCAGCCCATAAGAGCAAAGCCCAACGCAGGCAGCCATACCCATTGAAGCTCGCTGAGCATCACGGCAAGGCCCCGCGCCGAAAACAGCCAGGTCATACCGAAAGGAGAAACGCGAATGGGTCGCCAGGGGAAGAAGTAACGCGCATCGGAGAAGGGGATGAAGAACCCCACGCCTCGGCCTCCGCTGGTCATGGCGTCGAGCACTCCGTGCGAAGCCATGGCCAGAAAGATGAAAAGGCTCAAGCGCTCCGAAGCGTGAAAGCGCCGCCATCGTGCGAGGCCGTACGTGATCAGACCCGCCAGCGCCGCCAGCAGCAAACTGTGGCTGAAGCCGCGATGGCCCAGCGGATGACCGTAAGGAATACCGAAGCGAAAGGCGATCACGTCGAGATCCGGCAGCATCGCTACCCCCGCGCCCAAGGCCAGTATCCAGCCCTTCACCCCGCGTCCAAGAACCAGCGGCGCCAATCCCATGGACATCACGGCGTGGCTAGGAAGGGTGGACATGCCGACCTCTAAAACAGAATCGCCGCCTTTCGGCGGCGATCATTCTGGTGGAGCTAAGCGGGATCGAACCGCTGACCTCTTGCATGCCATGCAAGCGCTCTCCCAGCTGAGCTATAGCCCCTGGGAAAAGCAGTGTCGCACGGCATTGGGCGAGGATCAAGAGGAAAGATGGAACCGTCCTCAAGGATGCAGTTTCAGCAACTGGCCAGCCTGAAGGTAGTTGCCGCGGATGCGGTTCCAGCGACGCAGGTCCGCAAGACTGATCCCGTAGCGCTGACTGATGGAGTACAGCGTCTCGCCCGCCTTGACTCGATGCGTGCGTGCTCGCGGCTGAGGCATCTGCGGCTGGGGACGAGGTTCGGGCTTCGCTTCCGGCGCTGGGGCAACGGGAGCGGGCGCCACATCGGGCTTCACCAGCGCATCGCCGCTGGGCTTGGTCGCTCCGGGGGTCACGGGCACAGGCTCCAGAGGGCGTTCCGCCAGCGTGGATGGACGCTCCGTGCGTTTGGGTTCCTTCGTCTCCAGGGAAGCCACCGTCGGAGGAGGAATCTGGATGCGGCGTCCGGCCTTGAACTGGGTGGCCTTGAGGCCATTGGCTTCCAGCAGGTCTTCGCGACTGATCTTGAAGCGAGCCGCCACCTTCGCCACCGTGTCGCCCTTGCGGATGACGTAGCGCTGGAAGTCCACCCGGTCGCTGCTGGGAATCTTCGCCAAGGCCCCAGCCGTGCTGGCGCCGGAGCCTGGCGGCACGCGCAGCTGGTACTTGCCGGGAGGCGTGGTGGATCTCAGCAGTTCGGGATTGAGATGCTTCAGGCTTTCCACATCGGTGCCCGCGTGGCGCGCCAGCACGGCCAGACTCGTCATGCGATCCACTTCCACGGTGTCGTAGGTGAAGAGCGGCCCTTGGGTCACCGTGAGGCCGTAGCGTTCGGGGAAGCGCCCCACCAGCACGGCGGCGCACATCTGGGGCACGTAGCTCTTGGTGGCGTCGCGGAGATGGCGAGAGCGGGCCATGTCCCAGAAATTCCGGCTGCCCAGCGCCTGGGAAGCGCGGTCGTTGTAGAGCGGGCCCGCGTTGTACCCCACGAGGGCCAGGTACCAATCCCCTTCCCGCTCGTAGAGATGCTTGAGCAGCCGCGCAGCGGCCCGCGTGGCCTTCACGGGATCCTTGCGCTCCTCCACCCAGGCGCTGGCGTTGAGACCATACATGCGGCCCGTGGCGCGCATGAACTGCCACATGCCCACCGCCTTGGCATAGCTGCGAGCGTGGTTGATGTAGCCGGATTCCACGATGGGCAGAAAGGCCAGATCCTGCGGAATGCCTTCTTCTGCGAAGACCTTGCGGATCATGGGCAGGTAGCTGGAGCCGCGGCTCAGGCTCGCTTCGATCTTGCTCTTGAGGCGCCCAGTGAAGATGTTCACCCAGGTGAGCACCTTGTCGTTGAGATCGATGGGGAAATCGAAAACAGCGCCTGCCTCCGCCGCGAGCACCTGATCCCGCTCGGCCTTCAATTGCTCCGCAGAAAGCATGGTGCCTTCGGCCTGATCCTTCAGGCCGCCAGCCCCTTCGCCTTCCTCGTCATCCTCCTCAAGCAAGCGGTTGACGGCGCGCAGACGCTCGATGAGAGGTGCCACGTCCGGACGGCCCAGCACTTCCGCCGACCAATCGGCGATCAGCACTTCCGCTTCGTCCACCTTGGCCGAGGCATCATCCCATTCCTCGGCCTCTGCCAGCTTTTCAGCCGACTCCACCAACGCCTTCAGGCGTGCCAGGGCGGTTTCAGGGGAGGCCGCTGGCTTGGCCGGAGAAACACTTTTGGCAACGGGAGTGGTGGCGGCTTTGGCGATAGGCTCCGCTGGCGCGGGGGCCTGCGGAGCCGCATGGACAACAGGTTTGGCCTGGGGCTTCGGCGTTTCCGCCGCGAAGGTCGCGCCCGCCATGCCCAGAACGGCAAGGAGGCAGAACGGGCGGGCCTTCGTGGGCCCCGTCACTCAGTGCGCCTCGCTGGCGACGTGGGCCTCGTAGGCCTTGGCGTCCAGCAATTCGGGGTTGAGTTCGCCGACGAGCTTGATCTTCAGCATCCAGCCCTTGCCATAGGCATCTTCGTTCACGAATTCGGGATGGGCTTCCAGGTCGCCGTTCACGGCGATCACTTCGCCAGCGGTGGGAAGGTAGCACTCGGACACGGTCTTCACGCTTTCCACGGTGCCGAATTCCTCACCGGCGTTGAGGGTGGTGCCCACTTCGGGCAACTGCACGAACACCACGTCGCCCAGGGCTTCCTGCGCGTAGTGCGTGATGCCCACCAGGGCCGTGCCATCGCCCAGGGGTTTCACGAATTCGTGGTTCTTGGTGTATTTGGTGTCGGCGGGGAACATGGATCCTCCAGAAAAGGAATGTGGGTTTCGGGAAAGAGGTTTCCTACTTGGCGCGCTTGTAGAACGGCGTGGGCACCACTTCAGCCTCGCAGGCCTTGCCGCGGATTTCCACGTAGAGCTTGGTGCCGATGGCAGCCTTTTCCACGGGCACGAGGGCCAGTCCGAGGTTATAGCCCAGGGTGGCGCTGGGCGCGCCGCTGGTGACGAAGCCGATCTGCTGGCCGCCCTCCACGATGGGCATGTGATCGCGCGCGATGTCGCGCTTCTCCGCCATGCGGAAGCCCACGAGGATGCGCTTCACGCCTTCGTCCTTCTGGCGCTGCAGGGTTTCGCGGCCCAGGAAATCGCCCTTCTGGAGCTTCACGATCCAGTTCAGGTCCGCTTCCAACGCGGTGATCTGGTCGTCGATCTCGTGGCCATAGAGGGCCATCTTGGCCTCCAGGCGCAGGGTGTTGCGGCAACCGAGGCCCGTGGGCATGAGCTCGTGGGCCTTGCCGCTTTCCATCAGCTCGTTCCACACCCATTCGGTTTTTTCCGTGGGGCAATAGACCTCGAAGCCGTCCTCGCCGGTGTAGCCGGTGCGAGCGATCATGACGGGCATGCCTTTGAAGTTTCCGAACGCGAACCAGTAGTACTTGATCTGCGAGAGATCGATATCGACGAGCGGCTGAAGCACCTGCAGGCTGCGCGGTCCTTGCAGAGCCACCTGCCCCGTGGCATCGCTTTCGTTGGTGACGGTCACGTTGAATTTCTTCGCGTGCTCGGCGATCCAGGCGAAATCCTTGTCCACGTTGGACGCGTTCACCACCAGCAGGAACTCCGTATCGCTGATCTTGTGCAGCAGCAGATCGTCCACAAAGGCGCCGTTCTCCATGAGCAGGCCCGTGTAGTGGATCTGGTTGACGTTGAGCTTGGTGACGGAATTGGGCGTGAGCCAATCGAGGAACGCCATGGCCTCAGGGCCTTTCACGCGGATTTCACCCATGTGGCTCACGTCGAAAAGCCCGACCTTGCCGCGCACGGCGTGATGCTCAGCGAGGATTCCCGTGGGGTACTGCACGGGCATGTCCCAGCCGCCGAAATCCACCATCTTCGCGCCCAGAGCGCGATGCACGGCGTTGAGAGGAGTCTTCTTCAATTCACTCATCGGTTCTCCCTGAAAAGCCTGAACAGCCATTCTATGACGAGAAAGGCCCGCCAGGAGCGGAACCAAGGATGAGAAAGGTCACATCGGGTGAAAGCGATTGGCGGGAAGCGAATCTCGCCGCGGGATTTGCGCCCCTCCCCCTTAACGACGTTCCCAGGGCCACAAGCCCTGGAGGGTCCACTCCATTGCCCAGGTCGAGGCGGAGTATTCGCAGGGAGCAAGATGCACCTTGAGTGGCAGGATCTGCACGCCCACCTCGGCGGCCTGATCCAATTCGGCCGCATAGGCGGGATCGATGTGGCGAGCCGCATCAAAAGCCGTCACATCATCACGATGAACGAAGAAAGCGATGGCCGCCCGGTGACCTTCGCGCACCATCCCCTGAAGCTCCCGGAGATGCTTGGTCCCGCGCTCGCTCACGGCATCGGGAAAACAGGCGTGGGAACCCACCTTCAGGGTGGTGTTCTTCACTTCCACGTAGATCAAACGGCCCTGGGCGTCTTCGGCCAACACATCGATGCGGCTGCGCTCGCTGCCGTACTTCACCTCGGTGC
>JAJTBC010000327.1 GCA_021287085.1 Bacillota bacterium
GCTTTCGGGGCCCTACGCCGTGGAATCCCTGCGTCTGGCCGCAGGGCGCGCCTTCGGCTGGACCACGTGGCCCAGCAATGCCTGCGAGGGCACTCTTCAGCCCGACGGCAGCCTGCACTTGCAAGGCCACGGCTGGGGCCATAACGTGGGCCTCTGTCTCGCCGGCGCCCGGTTCCAGGCCCAGCGGGGCATGAAAGCCGAGGAGATCCTGGGCCAGGCGTTTCCGACCCTCTGACAAGAGGGCAGGGAGCCTCGGGTGCGCAGAAAAGGAAAAGGCTCGATGGCCGTGGTAATGTGAGCCATGCTTCGCTTCGGGCCAACTTTTTTTACCTATCTGCTCCGGCAGCGGTTCGGGCCCCAGCGCCTGCGCCGTCAGCCGGAGATGGATATGGTGATGCTGGACGAGGAGCAGGATCGCGAATTCGCACTGGACGGAGAGTTTGGCGCCCTGGCCGTGGTGTACGAGATGGTGATCTACGCGGTACTGCGGGCCGGGCCTCATTCGGGGAAGGCGTTGGACATCGCGAGCGGGTCGGGGCAACTGCTTTCCAAACTGGCGCTTTCCTTGCCTGAAATGCGTTTCACGGGCACGGATCTGTCAGATCACATGCTGCACGTCGCCCGCGCCAGTGCACGCACGTACGGTGCCTCCAACGTCGAGTTCATCAAGCAGGACATGTTCGCCTTGGAAACCCTCGCACCCCAGCAATTCGATCTCATCACCTGGTCGCTTGCCATGCACCACTGTCAGCGCCAGCGGGACGTGATCCGGGTGCTGGAGGGTGCTCACCGTCTGTTGAAGCCGGGAGGCACCTTCTTCCTGTGGGATATCATCCGGCCCAAAACAGGTCCAACGGCCGTCGCGTTTGCCGACATGTACAACCGGGGACGAGGTTCATGGTTTTACCAAGACAGCCTCGATTCCTACAAGGCCGCGTTCACGTTCCAAGAGTTGGATTCCCTCCTGGCCCAGTCTCCCTTTGCCGGAGCCCGCCACATCCAACCGACCCTGGGCAACTTCTTTCAGATCGTCTGTGCTTCCCAGAGCTGGGGCTCCCAACGCCCATTCCGCTCCTTCCTGAAAACTCCCACGCAGCGCCTCGACTACTGGATGCTGCGCCTGGGCTTTGCGAGGGAATGGTGATGATTCCGCGCAGCGAATGGATGTTGATCCTCGAGGCGGCCTGCCGCGCGATATCGCCCTACAACACCCAACCTTGGCGCTTCCGATGGGATGGGGACGGGGTGGAGATCTTCCTGCTGCGCACCAAGAACTTTTTCCTGAAGCTGGGCGGCATTTCGTACATGACCCTGGGCCATCTCCTGGAAAACCTCTCCACGGCGGCCCAGGCCTTGGGATACAAGGCTGAGATCCAACTTCTGGGTCCAGACCTGAACCTGGAATTCCCCGTTGCACGAGTAACGCTCAAGGCAGCTTGGGAGCCGGAGCCGATCCTTCTGAACGGCCTGGAGCGCCGGGTTACCAACCGGCTTCCCTTCTCCTCCAGGCCCTTGGAAGGGCGCGCCTTGGAAGTGCTCCGCGAAGGGTTGGGAAAAGAGGTCGGGAATCGGGTTCATTGGCTGAAGGGCGAAGAGCAGGTCATCGCCAGCGGCATCCTGGCGGACCTGGAGTGCGTGCGCCTTTCCAACTACAAGCTGTTCAAGGAGGCGTGCGACTTCATCCGTTTCGACGCCGAGGAATACGTGGCGGCGCGGGACCGCCTCTACGTGGATTCCCTTGGGCTGACCCCGTGGTCGCAGCGGTGGCTGAAGCTGATGGCAGATCGTCCCTATCTGCACCGATCGATGAAGATTCTGATGCCCCATATGCTGAAGCGGGAGCGGGAGAAAAAGTATCGGGAGTTCATGCGGGCAGCGGGGCTTCTGGTTTACGTGGTGGAGCGGGAAGATCCTGCCAGCTATGTGG